>CAMWSM010000054.1 GCA_947176915.1 uncultured Porphyromonadaceae bacterium
GTGTCGGCCCATTCGTCTATCGGTTAGGACGAGAGATTTTCATTCTCTAAAGAGCAGTTCGACTCTGCTATGGGCTACCTCCCTAAATCCATCCTATCCCCAGAGGCCGGTTACTGTTCCCCAGTGCCGGCCTCACCCTTTTTGTTTCACCAGGCGTCTAAAAACGCCATAATTAACTTTATCATGAAAACAGCCGACCTCGCCAATGCAGTCTTCGACGATTCCGTGGCTAAATATCATATCTACGATAATATCGACACTCCATGTCCAAATCCCCACGACCCCAAGTCTATCGAAGGAATTTTCTTCGCTAAAAACTGGGTCGATGCGGTTCAATGGCATCTTGAAGATATTATCCGCGACCCTAATATCGACCCCGTGGAAGCACTCGCACTCAAACGCAGAATTGACGCTTCAAATCAAGTGAGAACCGACATGGTGGAGGAGATGGATTCCTGGTTTAGAGATAAATATGCCGACGTGAAGCCTCTGAAGGATGCAACTATAAACACTGAATCACCTGCCTGGGCGCTCGATCGCCTCTCAATCCTTGCCCTTAAGATTTGGCACATGAGCGAGCAGGTGGAGCGTAAGGATGCAGATCCTGCACACATCGCGAAATGTCAAGCAAAACTTAACGTCTTGCTCGAACAGAGAAAAGACCTCACCGAGGCCATTGACACTCTCCTTGACGATATTGCTGCCGGAAGAAAATATATGAAGGTATATCGCCAGATGAAAATGTATAACGACCCGGCAACCAATCCGGTGCTGTATGGCAAAAAGAACTGACTCGCAACCCGTACTTATCACTCGGTTCTCAGCACTCGGAGATGTGGCGATGGCTCTTCCCGTGGTCTATGACGCTTGCCGTCATAATCCCGGGAGGAATTTCATTTTCCTTTCCCGAAAACTACCTGCCAAACTTTTCATCAATAAGCCGGAAAACCTGACTGTCGTCGGGATTGACACAAATTCATACAAAGGGCCTGCCGGAATTCTGAAGCTTTTCAGAATGATTGAGAAGGATTACGGATGCACTACTCTCGTAGACCTCCATGACGTGCTCCGCACCTCCCTGCTGCGGCTGTATGCCCGGATCTGCGGATGGAAAGTGGCAAAAATAAATAAGGGGAGATTAGAGAAGAGGGCTCTCACAAGGAAGCATAATAAAAAACTCGTTGAGCTTACCCATTCTTCCGAACGCTATCGCGATACATTCCGACGCGCCGGCATATCGGCTCCACCCACTTTCACCTCTCTTTTTGCCGCACACCCTGCGGATATAACTCTCTTCTCACAGGTATCCCCTCCTCCCGGGGAGGGGGAGATGTGGCTCGCCGTAGCCCCTTTTGCTGCCCATAAGGGGAAAGTTTATCCTCTTGAGCTCCTGCAAAAGATAATTGATGCCTATGCCGCCCGTCCCAATGTAAAGATATTTATTTTCGGAGCCGGCAAGCAGGAGCAGGAGCAGATTGACTATCTTGCCAAAGGACGCCGGAATATCGTCAATATGGCAGAAAAGAAAATCGGACTGGCCGGTGAATTAGCCCTCATGAGTTGCTGCCACACCATGCTTGCTATGGACTCCGCCAATATGCACCTTGCGTCTCTTGTCGGCGTAAGATGCGTCAGCATCTGGGGAGCCACCCATCCTTTCTGTGGCTTTTATGGAATCGGACAGGATAATGCCGATGCCGTACAGCTTGACCTTGTATGCCGCCCATGCTCGGTCTTTGGAAACAAACCTTGCGCCAGGGGCGATTATTTCTGTCTTAACGGCATCAATCCTCAACTCATCATTTCGCGTATTGACGCGAAGTCATTTTCAAATGCTTAATAATGAAGACTAACCTCTCACTCCCTCGCCGGATAATTGCCGGAGGCGTGATGGCATTCATGTTGGCCTCACCCCTCTTCTCTCATGCTGACAATCTGCTCCGGGAAGATCGTCTGAGTCCGCTTGCTGCCGGATATGTGGAGCGTGCCCGAATCATGCTCGCCTCAGGAAATTTCGCCGGAGTCATCGACCAGCTGAAACACCTCGACACACAAGGAGTGAATCTCAGCGAGAAAGAACGGGAAGACTGCACGTATCTTCTCGCCATAGCCCTTTACCAACGAGATGATGCCGATTGTGTCGATTTGCTGAATAAATTTGCTGAAACCTATCCCGCCTCAACCCTCGCGATTCAGGCGCGGCTGGCGGCTGCCGATTATTTCTTTTTCGGCAAAAATTATGCAAATGCCTTATCTGCTTACAACGATATTGACTTTTACCGCATTCAGCCCTCCGATCGGCCCACATACATGTATCGTAAGGCGCTCTCAATGGTTCACACCGGTCAATTCAAGGAGGCGCGTCCCATTTTTGAAAAATTGGAAAACTATCGCGAATTTTCTACTTCCGCAAAATATTATCTGGCCTATATCGATTATTCCGAGAATAAGCTTGACCAAGCCTACGATGGATTCTCGGCGGTAGAACAGGCGTTAGGCGACAAAAGTGTGGATGGATTGGCGCCCGACTATTATCTCGCTCAAATTGACTTCACCCGCGCCGATTATGAAAAAGTAATCGCTGAAGGATCAAGATTGCTCCGGCGCAATCCGGTAGAACAGCTCGTGCCTGAAACCCAGAGGATAGTAGGTCTGAGCTATTTCAAAACCGGCGATCTCCCGGCTGCGAAGGAGTGGCTCTCCCGATATGCACGCACTCCGGACATTACCACGGCAGCGGATGCCGAATATGCTTTGGGAGTCATCGCCTATCGGGATGAGGATTATGCCACGGCTCGCAATCGTTTTGCAACTCTGACAGATCTTAATAATGATCTCGCCCAAAGCGCCTATCTCTTCTTAGGACAGATTGCCGTGAAAGAGGGAGACAGCAATGCGGCTGCCATATCTTTTGAAAAGGCTTCACGCATGAATTTCGACCGCAACGTAACAGAGACCGCCCTCTATAATTATATAGCGGCCCGCACTCACGGCGGAAATATCCCCTTCAGTTCCTCCATCCCTTTGATTGATGGATTCCTTTCAGAATTTCCCCGTTCAAAGTATGCTCCTGAAGTGAGGGAATATCTCGCCAACGCCTATTTCAATGAGAAGGACTATGCAAAAGCGCTTGAAAGCATCAATGCCATTCCCAATCCTACAGCAAAAGTAACGGGGGTGAAGCAAAAAGTGCTCTACGAATTGGGAATGGAATCCATGACTGCAAACCGACCCTCCGATGCACGCCGCTATCTGACAGAGGCTGTGGCGATAAAAGGGGATGCGGCGGTAAGGGCACAGGCTTATCTCTGGCTCGGGGATGCTGACTTCGCACTTGGAAAATATGCTGAAGCGGAAAAAGCCTACAACAGCTATCTGCAAGCCGACCGACGCGGAGCAAACCGCACCCTTGCAACGTATAATCTCGCCTATTCCCTGCTCCTTCAGGATAAATATCAGAAAGCCGCCTCAGCCTTCGCCGATGCCCTGAAAGCTGACCCAATGCTCCCGGACAGACTCTACTATGATGCCCTCATACGTATGGCGGATGCGCAATACTATTCCGGTGAATACAGACTGGCTTTAAAAAATTACACCACGGCTATCGAAAATGGCGCATACGATCGTGATTATGCCACCTATCGGCGTGCGGTGATGTATGGATTGTCCGGAGATATCAAGAGAAAACTTGCCGAACTCTCATCAATGCCGGCAGCTTTTCCTAATTCAAAATGGCTTCCTGCCGCTCTTCTGGAGAAAGGTCAGACCTACAGCGGACTTGGAGAGACTGCCAAGGCTGTGGAAGCGTTCGAACAATTGCGCACCACTCACAAAGGCTCGGCACAAGCTCGAAAGGGTATGCTGAATCTTGCCCTCTCATACATGCGTGAGGGAGAAACGAAAAAAGCGGAATCCGCTTATAAGGAGGTGATTTCAAAATGGCCCTCAAGTGAGGAGGCTTCATTGGCAAATGATGATTTAAGGCGCTTTTATGCCACGCAGGGAACCCTTAAGGAGTATGCAGAATTTCTCCGTTCCGTCCCCGAAGCGCCGCAGATGGATGCCGGGGAGATGGAGAAACTTGCCTTTGAAGGGGCAGAGACAGCCTTCGCTGATGATATCTCTGCAATCGCTCTCCTGGAGAAATATGTATCCGACTATCCAAACGGGAAATTCCTTGCCCCTGCTCTCCTTGACATTGCTGAGGGAAAAAATGAAAAAGGTGATTCAAAGGGGGCGGAAAATGCTCTCAACACTCTGCTCTCACGGCGCGGCGATTCACCCCAGGCCCCGGAAGCACTGATGATGAGGGCGGAAATCATCGAAGCAAGGGGAATATCGTCAAGGAAAGAAGCGTTAGAGGCATGGCGTGAACTTGAAAAACGCGGTGGCGCGGAATACGCCTCGGATGCTTTTGCCGGAATCATGCGTACCACCGACAAGGATTCCGAACGAATTAAGTATGCCGCCCTCGTCAAGAATAGCGCCGGTCTGTCTGCCGACCAGCTGGAGGAGGCTGAACTGTATGAGGCGTCCGCCATGCTCAGAAATGGTGATGCAAAAAAAGGAGCCGCCGTGCTTGAGAGGCTTGCCTCAAATCCCAAAACCCTTTCAGGAGCAAAGGCTGCCGTTACGTTAGGGCAGTATTATATTGATAATGGCAATATAAGCGGTGCCGACAAGATTCTATCGGCATTCACGGATGCCGGTTCTCCTCATGAGTATTGGCTCGCAAGAGGATTCATTGCCCTCGCGGATGTATGCCATCTACGTAATAAGGATTATCTTGCCGTGGAGTATCTGAAAAGTCTCCGCGACAACTATCCCGGCAAGGAACTCGATATTCATGATATGATCTCCTCACGTCTTGAGAAATGGAAAAAATGACCTCTATGAATACCCCTCTCATATCAGCCGGACGAGCGCTGCGCCGTTCGCTGCTCCCGATCTCCCTTTTACTCCCGGCATCTCTCGGTGCGCAGCTCCATGAGCAGATAAATGTAGAAGGGAAATATGTGCCTGAGGTGATTAAGGCGGAGAAGATAAATGCCTTCCCGAAGCCGGTGGAGCTAAGTCTTGCCTCTACTCCCCTCTCCTACGAAGGGCAAGGAGTTGCAGCCGCCTTCTCTCCGGCTCTAATGCCTCTTCCCGCAACCAGCTGGCGTGCTTCACGCCTGATAAATAATAAGCCGGGCTATCTCGAATTGGGCACAGGTTCATGGCTCAATTCAACTCTGAGCGCAGGATATAGAGCCGTTGACACACCCTCCACTGTTTTCGGAGTGCGTTTGCAACATAACTCCACCTCTCTCTGGCAGCCCCGAATGAGCGATGCCACCGAGGATGTGAAGCAATGGCGCTACGATGATGCCGTGGGTCTATACGCCTCTCACATATTCGGGAAAGCCGGACGTCTCGATGCAGCCATAGACTATCATATCGGAGTGTTCAATTATTATGGATGGTTCAATGCTGCTGCCTCAGGAAACGAGAAACTTGACGCGCCCACACAGACTCTTAATGATTTATCCGTGCGTGTGGACTGGCACTCCCTGCAGCAGCCTGAGCCGGCATTGGCATACGCTATCTCCGGTAGG
Organism: uncultured Porphyromonadaceae bacterium; assembly: GCA_947176915.1. Classification (GTDB taxonomy): domain Bacteria; phylum Bacteroidota; class Bacteroidia; order Bacteroidales; family Muribaculaceae; genus Lepagella. Next base: position 5,598 of record CAMWSM010000054.1, read on the forward strand.
GTGCGCCACTTCGCATTCCGATCCCTCCCCCTGCCCGCTGCCTGGAATCTTCCTCAAGCAAAAGGCAATCGTGAGACGGATTTGGAACTTACAGCCTCTGTGCGAATGCCCTGGGACAACGGCTCTTCGATCGGAATAGACGGAAAAGTCAATATTCTTCTTTATGGAGGTCCCGAAAAGGTGGCGTATATCCCTGCCCACGGATTGATTTCATCCTTTACGATTCCACGTCCTAATAAATATGCGGTCGGAACGCTCACCCCTTACTATCGTTTCACACGCGGACTGCTTGACGTGAAACTAGGAGCGGACATCGATATTGCCGTACGTGCCGGTGAGTCAGGCAACCGATACTCACTTTTCCATTTTGCCCCGGAAATTAGATTTGCCGTGCAGACCGGAACGGTCGGGATATTCCTGAATGCCCTTGGTGGAACCACCTTAAACACTTTGGCTGCCCTTCACGAATACGACTATTACATGATGCCTGCCCTTATTTCAACCCGGCCTACCTACACTCCGCTTGATGCAACCTTCGGAGTGAATCTCGGACCTTTCTCGGGTTTCTCCGTAGGGGTATACGGTGCTTTCCGAGCGTCGCGAAATCTTCCTCTTGGCGGATGGTATTCTGCATGGACAGACTATGGCAACTATCCCCTTCCCTCCATGACACAGCCAAATCTTGAAAGAGCAAACACGCTCTATTCTCTCGACAAGAATGGAATTAACCTGAGCGGATTCAGCGTGGGAGGAAGGCTTCAGTATTCCCCTGCCGCAATTTTCAGTCTGAAAGGAGATATTGCCTATCAGCCTCAGGGGGCGAAGAGAGGATATTTCAATGGCTATGACAGAGCCCGGATCACTGCTAAGGCACAGGCTACCGTTTCACCCCTCTCACCCCTCCACATCACGTTAGGCTATGACTATCGCGGAGTGCGCAACATCTACACACGCTCAGTGCTTGAACTCCCCTCCGTCTCGATCAACGGGAGCGGGAAGGATATGATTACGGGGATGCGTCTGCCTGATCTTTGTCTGCTTAATTTAAGCGCCGCATGGGATTTCTCTCCGAATTTCTCTGTCTGGATAGAGGGGGATAATCTCCTGAATCGCCATGACGATTTGCTCCCATTGCAGCCTATGCAGGGGATGGTGCTGACAGGAGGCATTAAGCTATTGTTTTAAACCAATACCCCCTCATAGCCGTTGATAATGATAGAGACCCGTAATTTTTCAATATTTTACGGTGATATCCTATAATCCGGATTATTAACAACATTCTATATGAGCCAAAAATATTTAACCTTAGCATATCTTAATGAAGACGACCGGGCGTATGGTCTGGCAGGAATGGTCATATCTCTTGCCAGTCTTCATGCCACTGACAGAATCGCAGAAGTAAACCTCGACTCCGACGGACCGATGGTGGAATTTTCTCACGAATACTATTTTCCCGGCAACCCGACCCTCTCTCCAAAAACCACATGGGATAATCTCGTAAGCAACTTTCATCTCACCACGTCCATGGTTCTCTCCAACATCATGGCGCGATCCCTTGTGAGAATGAAAGAGGAGGCGCCCAAGGAGGTGATGTCTGAAATTTATCGTGAGGTGGAACGCGAGGGTCGCGATACGTGTGAACTTGAGGAGGATGAGATTGAACATCTCTATAATACAGCCATGACTCGCATGCGCCGGCTCTTCAACAATCCCCGACTCCATCCCGCCGTAGATGAATTTGCCCGCATACTCTCACGCAAAAGAACTCTTTCAGGACTGGAAATACGCGACGAGCTACATCTCCTCCAGCTTATCTGAATAATTCCTCTTAAACTATTGCTGCCATAATCTGCCGGGATTATGGCAGCCTCCTTTCATTATGAAACTTAAATCTTTTTTCCCCTCCCAATCCCTGCTCTCCCCGATTTTAGCCACTGCCGCCAACATCATACTCGTATATATACTATACTCGATATGTCGGCTTGAATTCCTTATTGAAAACAGAAGTTGGTTTTCCCAAGCATTTGCCGAAGGAAGGATATGGAATCTGTTTGCCGCAGGTCTGCGCTTTGACACCCCGGGCATATTCTATACTAATGCCCTCTACATCCTGCTTATGCTTTTCCCCCTCCACCTGAAAGAGCGAAAGGGTTGGCACAGACTGTGCAAGATTGTTTTCATTGTCATAAATTCTCTGGCGATTGCCGTGAATCTTGCCGATTCCGTTTATTTCAACTATACCCTTAAGCGCACCTCCTGGAGCATATTCAGTGAATTCGGCTCGGAAAATTTCTCCCGGATAATCGGGGTGGAACTCATTCGCCACTGGTATCTTCTCCTCATGTTCATCATTCTTGTATGGGGAATGTGCAAACTTTATGTCTTGCCTGCTCCCAACATAACCCGACGTTCCCTGCCGCGCTACTACATACTCTCGATCCTGAGTCTCGCTTTAGCTGCCACAATAACCATAACAGGCATACGTGGCGGACTTTTCAATCATTGGCAAAACTATATAGCGGCCTTTCCTATGCTTTATATAGGTTATCGTCTCTTCAAAAGCCGTAATAGGGGAATTGCTTGGAAATGTGGGTCATACTTATGCTTCTTTTCTGCCGCAATCCTTTTTGCCACCGCCCCGATCGGAGGCTGGAGGCATCGCGACATACGCCCTATTGCAATCTCCAATGCCAACGCATTTACTGAGCAACCTGTAGAGACAGCCCTTATTCTTAACACTCCTTTCTCCATGATTCGCTCAATCGGCAATGTCCCTTTCCATCATCCCTCCTACTTCCACTCTACGGCGGAGGCTGAAAAGATATTCACCCCTCTTCATATCCCGGCTGACACAACGGAACTGAAAAAGAAGAATATCGTGATTTTCATAATCGAAAGTTTCGGAAAGGAATATATCGGATCACTTAATAAGGATATCCTCGGCACATCTTATAAAGGGTTCACCCCCTTCACGGATTCTCTCCTTCAGCATTCCGCCTACTGGCATTATTCCTACGACAACGGACAGAAGAGCATTGACGGCATGCCAAGCATCCTTGCCGGTATTCCAATGTTCGTACGTCCATTTATCGTAACTCCGCAAGCAGTGAATAATATTCAGGGTCTGCCCCATGCTTTATCGGAAATCGGTTATGAAACGGCATTCTTCCACGGAGCACGCACAGGAAGCATGGGATTCGACGGTTTTGCAAAATCGATAGGATTTGACCGCTATCACGGCAGAGAGGACTTCAATCTTGACAAACGTTTCGGAGGAGATAACGATTTTGACGGATACTGGGCGATATGGGATGAACCTTTCATGCAATATTTCGCCCTTCAGATGTCGGAGATGAAGCAGCCCTTCATGACTGCAATATTCACCGCCTCCAATCATCATCCCTTCAATCTCCCCGATAAATATAAAGGGAATTTCCCGGAGGGAACCATGAAGATTCATCCTACCGTAGGATATACCGATATGGCTCTCCGACAGTTTTTTGCTACAGCCAAACGGCAGCCATGGTATGACAACACAATCTTCATCATCACAAATGATCATACAAACATGCGCGATCATGATGAATACCGAAGCAGTATCGGGGCTTTCTACGGACCGATCATAATTTTTGATCCAAGCGGTGAAATATCTCCCGGTGAACGCGATGCAATCGCCCAACAGATAGATATAATGCCCACAATCCTGAATCATATAGGCTACGACAGGAAATATGTGGCGTTCGGCTGCGATCTCCTTTCCACTCCCGATGCCGATACCTGGGCAGTGAACTATACCGACAATACATATCAGTATGTGAAATATGGCTATATCCTCCTTTTCAACGGAGAAAAAACAGTCGGAGTCTACGATATTGACGATCACCTGATGAAAAATAATCTTGTGGGTAAAGTTTCCGAACAGCAACGCATGGAAACTGAATTGAAGGCTATCATCCAATCATATATGGACCGTATGCTCGACGATAAGCTCACGCCTCAGGGGGAGTAAGAAAATAAGAAATAAGAAAATAAGAAATAAGAGAATAAGACTAAAGGGAATAAGAAAGATATATCACGATGGAGAAACTCTGGAACAGCAATTATAATAAGGCGATGGTAGGGAATTTCATGCTTTTCTTCTCTTTCTATATCCTTACACCGCTTCTCCCCCTTTATCTGGATGCGGAATTTAAAGCTGACAAAGACGTTATGGGGCTTGTCCTTTCCGGCTATGTTGTGGCTGCCCTGTTGGTGCGACCTTTTTCAGGATTTATAGTTGACACATTCGACCGCAAGCGGGTGCTTGCCCTCTGCTTCTTCATATTCTTCCTCCTCTTCACAGGCTACATTGGAGCGGGTACACTTCTCCTTTTCGCTATTGTGCGCACACTTCACGGTCTCCCCTTCGGCGCTGTTACCGTTGCAAATTCCACTGTGGCTATCGACTCGCTCCCCTCATCCAGAAGAAATGAGGGAATAGGTTTCTACGGTCTCAGCAATAATCTTGCCATGGCATTCGCCCCTTCCGTCGGCATCTGGCTATACGGAGCCACACATAATTTCAGCCTGCTCTTCTGGGTGGCGCTCATAACGGCTCTCATAGGATTCGTAACCGTCTCTACCATCAAGCTTCCCAAGAGAGAGAAGAAGAAACCGACAGAGAGGATTCCTATGAGTTTCGACCGTTTTTTTCTCACACGCGGATGGCTCCTGGCGGTGAACATTATCTGCTTCTCGATATGCTGGGGAATAATGTCAAACTATGTGGCGATATATGGGAAGGAGGTGGTAGGGATAACTGACGGCACCGGGCTTTTCTTTATGATTCTATCTTTCGGATTGTTTGCCTCCCGTCTGCAAGGCTCAAAGGCTCTGGCAAAAGGGAAAATCCTGGAGAATGCTGCTGTAGGCGTGATTTTATCTCTCATAGGTTACTTCCTCTTCGCGATTGTGGAACATCCTTGGGCTTACTATCTTTCAGCCCTGATGATCGGACTCGGCAACGGACACATGTATCCCGCTTTCCTGAATATGTTTATAAAGCTTGCGCGCAACGACCAGCGCGGCACTGCCAATTCCTCCATACTCACCGCCTGGGATGTCGGCATGGGATTGGGAATCATTGCAGGTGGTTTTCTTCTTGAATATATCTCTTACGCCGCTGCATTCTGGGGAGCCGCAGTGATGCAGGGAGTCGGCACACTCCTCTTCTTCCTTTTCTCCCGCAAGTTCTTTTCCGAACGCCGCCTCGACAAAACTCAATAAAATTGCAACAGCTCTCCCGGATGTTAATTTTTTATCACTCCTTTTGTCATATCATTTTTTTTGCATAATTTTGGAGAGATAACCGATTTAGAACGGCGCGAGCCGTTGAAACGATACTACAATCCTTTAATTATCATGAAGAGAACGATTATTGCAGCACTTCTTGCAGCGTCGGCAGGCGCAGCATACGCCATTTCTCCGATGTGGGTGTCTGACGTGAGACTATCCCCCGACGGCTCGAAAGTGGCTTTCGTCTATAAGGGCGATATTTATACAGTTACCTCTTCCGGAGGACAGGCAGCAAGACTGACTGACGGAACTGCCGTGGAAGCAAACCCCGTATGGAGCCCTGACGGGAAACGTATTGCTTTCGCGTCCGACAGAAACGGAGGAGAGGACGTATATATTATGAATGCCGATGGCTCCGGACAGAAACGCCTCACCTTCAACTCCGCCCCACAGGTGCCCCACTCTTTTACACGCGACGGGAAAAGCGTTATATTCGCCGCTGCCATTGAAGACCCGGCTCAAAGCGCCCTTGCTCCTGTAAAAACTACTCCCGAGCTATATTCCGTGCCCGCTGACGGAGGACGCTACTCTCAGGTTCTCGCTGTCCCCGTAGGCAACATGCGCAATGTGCCCGGTTCTGAAAAAATTGTCTATGAATACATAAAAGGTGGCGAGGATAAATGGCGTAAGCACCACACTTCTTCCGTAGCCCGCGATATATGGACATACGATGCCTCCACAGGAAAATACACCAACCTCACCTCTCATGCCGGAGAAGATCGCGATCCCGCCCCTTCAGCCGATGGAAAGACTCTCTTCTTCCTCAGCGAGCGCGACGGGGGCTCGTTTAATATCTACTCCATGCCTATTGACGGAGGAAGCCTGACTCCTCTTACCAATTTTACCACTCATCCCGTTCGCTATCTGAGCCAAGGAGGAAATGATCTGCTTGCCTTTACATATAACGGCGAGTTATTCACCATGACTCCGGGGGGCAAACCTGCCAAGCTGAATATCGATGTGGTGGATGTCGATGTCGAGGAGCCGGAAAATATATCTTTCTCTCGCGCTGATGAGTCGGTGGTTTCTCCCGATGGCTCGCAGGTGGCATTTACAAGCCGTGGCGAGGTGTTCGTGACTTCGGTTAAATACCCCTCCACAAAACAGATAACCGATACCCCCGCTATCGAGGGTGAGCTTTCCTGGGGAAAGAACGGAAAAACTCTCTACTACACTTCTCGCCGTAACGGAAAGCAGGAGATATATCGTGCGAAAATCGCGCGTGGAGATGACCCCAACTTCTCCAATGCCACTCTTATAGAAGAGGAGCCGATGTTCAAGGATGACGGCAAGGAACGCAACTATCCCCTTATCTCTCCGGACGGAAAGAAGATGGCGTTTCTTGAAGACCGCAACATCCTTAAAGTGATGGATCTTGCAACTAAAAGGGTTACAACCCTTACCCCTGAGCCGGTGAATAATTACCGCAACGGAAATTATAATATGGAGTGGAGCCCCGACAGCAAGTGGCTTGCTCTTGAAGTGATGAACCCGTCTCATGAACCCTACACAGACATTGCAATCATCAATGCCTCTACAGGAGAACTGATCCCTCTCACACGCACCGGCTACTTCGACGGCGACCCTCATTGGAGTCCTGACGGAAACGCGATCCTCTTCTCAAGCGAACGCTACGGTATGCGCAATCACGCCTCCTGGGGGTCGCAGCATGACGTGATGATGGTCTTCCTCAATAAGGATGCCTACGACCGTTATCGTCTTTCGGAAGAGGATTTCGCTCTGCTGAAGGATGTTGAGAAACAGCAGAAGAAGGATGCCGAAGCCAAGGCAAAGAAAGCTGATAAGAAAGGAAAGAAGGATAAAAAGGGAGATGCCGATAACGAGGCAGCCCCGAAAGAGGACAAGAGCGTGAAAGTTGACCGTGAAGGTATCGAGGAACGTGTGGTTCGCCTTACTCCCAATTCATCCAATCTCGGCGATTTCACTCTTTCGAAAGATGGAGAGACTCTCTATTATCTTGCGAGCTTCGAGAAAGGCGCAGACCTATGGAAGAAGGATCTACGCAAAGGCGACGTAACGCTGGTCAAGAAACTTGACGGACGTCGTGCACGCATACAGAAGGATAATGACGGCAATCTTTTCCTTGCCGGAGCACAAGTGCAGAAATTCGATCCCAAGACAAAAGAACTTAAAAAGGTGAATATCTCGGGCAAGATGAAGCTCGACCGCGCAAAGGAGCGCGAGGCTATGCTCGACTACGTGGAACTCGAGGCTCAGGAACGCTTCCTGCTTCCGGAAATGCCCGTAGATTGGAAGATGTATGTAGACAACTATCGCCGTTTCCTACCCCATATCAACAATAACTATGATTTCGCACGTCTTCTCAGTGAATTGCTCGGAGAGCTGAATGTTTCCCATTCAGGAGGCCGTTATCATGCCGCAGGCGCAAAAGATGCCACTGCATCCTTGGGTCTTATCTTTGACCAGAACTATACAGGAGATGGGAGAAGGGTAAGTGAGATTGTGGCAGGCGGACCGTTCGACAGAGCCACAACGCGCCTGAAACCGGGAGATGTCGTAACCTCCATCAACGGCGAGACACTTACAGCCGATACGGATTGGTCGAAACTTCTTAATGGAATCACCGGCAAGAAAACCCTCGTAGGCTTCAAAGGAGCGTCAGGGGATAATGAAGAAGTAGTGCTTCCTATCTCGGCAGCCAAGATGAGCGATCTGCTCTACAACCGTTGGGTAAAGGGTCGTGAACAGCTCGTGGACAGCCTGAGCGGGGGCAAATTGGGCTATGTGCATATCCGCTCCATGAGCGACGACAGCTTCCGTCAGATCTATGCCAAGGTAATGGGTGAATATATCGACAAAGAGGGAATCGTGATTGACACACGCTGGAATGGCGGCGGCCGTCTGCATGAAGACATAGAAGTGCTTTTCAGCGGTGAGAAATATCTCACTCAGGAAATCCACGGACGCAAGTCGTCAGCATTCCCCTCACGCCGTTGGAATCGTCCGAGCATAATGGTAACGGGCGAGGCTAACTACAGCAATGCCCACGGCACTCCCTGGGTTTATCAGCACAAGAAGATGGGCAAGGTAGTGGGTATGCCCGTGCCGGGAACAATGTCTTCTGTCAACTGGATAACGCTTCAGGATCCGCAGATGATATTCGGTATTCCGGTAGTGGCATTCCGCACAAATGACGGCGTGGTCTTGGAAAATACTCAGTTGGAACCCGACATCAAAGTTGACAATCTTCCGGCAGATGTCGTGAAAGGCATCGACACACAGATTGAGACAGCCGTAAAGGAACTCCTGAAAGAAATAAAATAAACCGCCAATCTCTTTAGACTCCACCTGCGAATTATTCTTCCTCCGCAGGTGGAGTCTGTTTTTTTATCTTTTTCCGATTTAAATCATTACCTTTGCAATAAATATAAACGTATGATGGAAAAGAGAGTAAAATACCCTATTGGTGAACAGGATTTCAAAAAAATCCGGGAACAGAATCTCCTCTATATTGATAAGACAAGATTTATTACCACTATTCTTAATGAGGGGAGTATGTATTACTTTCTCGCACGTCCTCGCCGTTTCGGTAAGTCTCTCTTTCTTTCTACACTTCAGTATTTCTTCGAGGGAAGGCGCGAACTGTTCAAAGGCCTCTGCATTGATTCCGCTGATTGGAATTGGGAGACCTATCCTGTGCTACGTCTCGACCTTAACAGGGAACGCTATGCAGCCCCCGAACTTCCTGATAATATTCTGGATAATGTTTTCAGAAAGTGGGAAGAAGAGTATGGCACAGGATACGTAGCTGAAGATCTATCCTCACGGTTTGCCAATATAATAGAGGGAGCGCACAGGAAGACTGGTAAGCAGGTAGTGGTTTTGGTGGATGAATATGACAAACCCCTTGTAGGGAATATGAACAAGGAGGATAATTTCGAGCATTACCGCACAAAATTAGCAGCCCTCTATCCTAATTTCAAGAGCAGCGCCGAACATCTTCGCCTTGTATTCCTTACAGGAGTCAGCAGGTTTAGCAGGCTTTCAGTTTTTTCTGATCTCAATAATCTTAATGATATTACATTTGATGATAAATTTGCCGATATATGCGGCATTAACTTTGATGAACTTAGGACACACTGCCGTATCGGGATAAATGGTATCGCAGAAAAATATGGAATCAATTATTCCGAAGCCTTGGATGAGCTTAAAAGGAATTATGACGGCTATCGTTTTTCTGAAGAAGGGGAGGAGATTTACAATCCATGGTCAGTGCTTAATGCCTTGGATAAATCTAAAATTCAATATTATTGGAATGAGACTGGTTTGCCCACAGTAATTGCAGAATCCTTGAAACGTATAAACGTAAATCTTGAGGAATTTTTCGATTCTACCTGTTCAGAAGAAGACCTCAAAGGGTTGGATCTTCTAAATCCCAATCCAACCGCACTTTTGTTTCAGACAGGCTACTTGACCATTAAGGGATATGATCGTGAGAGTGAAACTTATCAGTTAGGAATCCCTAATAAGGAGGTGAAACGTGGTCTGTATCGAACACTCATTCCCTTTTATGTTTCTACCAAACCCTACACGAGCAACATATTAGTAGATAGAATCTCACGTAATTTCATATTAGGAGAACCCGAAAAAGCCATGAAGGCTATTCAGGCTTATTTTGCCGGAATTGACTATGCAATGAAAATGGAAAATGAGAATAAATTCCACAATGCCTTCTTCTTGCTTATCGGCTTTATAGGTTTGAATACCTCGACCGAGACCCACACCTCTCAAGGACGTATTGACATCGAAATTCTCACCTCTAAATTCATATATATCATTGAACTAAAATATGATCATTCTGCTGAAGAGGCTCTTTGTCAGATCCAAGAGAAAAACTACAGCCGAAAATATCAAACTGATACCCGTCAAATTTTTGAAATAGGGGTTGAGTTCTCTTCCAAAACACGCTGCATCGAAAACTGGATAATCCACAAATTGTAATTCTTAATTAGGGATATTCAGAAAATAACCAACTGATTATTTGCCAATATCTTATATATTTTGTAACTTTACAAAGAACCCCCGATTGACCCATCACGGGCTGTTTCGGGGGTATTTTTCATTTTTTTCTACCGTGAAATTACAAAAAATATCCGATATTACGGCAACTTTGCCGTTCACAGAATTCGATTTTCTTCAGAAATATCGTGAGAGCTTTAAACTGAGTGAGCTTGGTCGTATCCATGAACTTCTTCCTCTCAGGGAGATTGCCGATGAGATCCGAAGGAGGATGCCCCGGAAGAATCCCCGGGGGAACAAGCCAGTCTTCCCCCCGGAAGGCGAGATTGCATTGATGTTTCTCAAGCCTTATACGGGTCTGTCGGATGACGGACTGATAGAGATGCTCAATGGCAGTCTGCACATGCAGATGTTCTGCGGGGTTCTCATAGATCCTTCAAATCCAATAAAGGACGGAAAGATAGTGAGCGCCATCCGCAACCGTCTTGCCCCTTATCTTGACATCAGGGCTGGCCAGAAGCTCCTGTACGGGAAGTGGAGTCCGGAACTGGCCGACAAGGACATGTTCCTTACCGATGCCACCTGTTATGAGAGCCATCTCAGGTATCCCACCGACATCAAGCTGCTGTGGGAAGGCTGCCAATGGATGTATGATCTTCTGATGGAGAAATCCCGTATGACGGGAGAGCCTATCGAACACCGTATTGTCAGCATAGACCGTTCGTATATCCGTCCCATTGTCAGAGGCAAGGAGAACAAGCGGGTGGAGTTCGGGGCAAAGGTGAACTGCATACAGATTGACGGCATCTCCTTCATGGAGCATCACTCGTTCGAGGCCTTCAACGAGGGAGTCCGGCTGAAGTCCTCGGTGGAATATCATAAGGAACTGACCGGACTGGATGCCGGACCGGTAGGCGCAGATACAATTTATGCCAACAACGAAAATCGCAGATACTGTACTGAAAACAATATCACCACCTGTTTTATACGCAAGGGACCAACACCACGGGATGAACATACGGATCTCAGAACTGCCCGGCGCATAATTGGCAGTCTCCGCGCCACCGTCATGGAGCGAAGCTTCGGCAATCAAAAGCAGCACTACAACCTGATGCGCATAGCGGCGCGCAACAGACACAGCGAGACACTGCAGCTTTTCTTCGGCATCCATATGGCCAACGCCGCCACGCTGGCAGCCCGACAGATAGCCGACGAGCAACGGAAAAAGAAGAGAGCCTGACGGAAATTAAAAAGATCCGTTGACTCCAGACATCCCGGAGCGGTCTGTCATATCCATTTTGGCAATATTGCTCTTGAAACATACCCCTGAAGAGCCACGATACTCGAAAATTTGGTTGATCCTTCTCGAAAGCGACCATATATGCGAGGCTCAGACTGATGCCCACGCCCCAATTGGGGGAATTAACTGAATATCCCTATTTAAAGCATATGTTTGGTTCCTAAATGCACAGTTCCGAAACAGTCAGTTCCGAACTCTGCATTTCTAAACTGCAAATTTATAATTTAAACATCTACTATCCAAAAAATCAGCATACTTTGACTCCAATTCTCTCTATATCGTCGCCTGAGAGCACAATAGCACCCCTTCTGGAGATCATACCACTCAGCTTCGACATTTAGCCATAAATGGTATTTATGACCCTGTCTAACACCTGTGCTTATAATATAAAAATATCTAATGTTGAGTCTCTGTAAAATATAGAAGGTGTAATTTGGTTTAAGTAAAAATAATAATTATATTTGCAGTGTTTTAATAATGTGAACAAACCATGAAAAAAGAATTAATTCTATTATTCATCTATTTCACTATCTTTTCTTCTGCTGTGTCATTTGGAAAAGAGATAGTTATTCCGGAAGGATTGGAGGTCTTCGAGGAAAGTCAGCAAAACAAATGGTTAGCCGATGCTATTAAACATCATAATGGTGACGACTACGTTAGACCTATTCTCTTCATAAACGGGGAGGAAGCTATTCTTAAGTTTGTGTGGAATGACAGTGAGATGGTAATGACGTTTAATCCACATCTTGTTACGAAGACTATATACAAGAATAACTTCACTGCCAATGCGTTTAAGAACTCAAAAGAAAATGGCAAAGAAAGCATTTCCTATAAATTTGATAAGTCGGAAGGTATAATGACTTTTAGGAAATCAGGGAAAAAGATGGGTACACATTTCAGTACAACACCGGATTTCATAAAGTTCCTTAAAACTAACGGAATAAAGGTAAATATCTCCGAAAAATTTATTGAGGTAAAAGAGCCGGTATGGGTTCCTACTTATTAAAATCAAATGGTGGGTGTGTAAGTTCAAAATGACACACCATCCTCGTTAAGAGACTTTTACTGGGATATATCTATCTGTGAGGCTGAACCTGAGCCCAATTATGCTCAACGTCGAAACCAATTTTTCCACACCACCTAAACTTCGACATTTAGCCATAAGTGGGTCGAAAATCACACTTATGGCTAAATGTCGAAACAGTATGCTTATAAATTTCTTTATCGGTAACAGTAAGGCCAGCTTATTGAGACTGCTTCTCTCCAATCTGATATCTTTGCAGCCATTATCGTTATCGCGCTAAAGGCGTGAGGCATCCGTATGTCCTTTTATCAATTTTTTATTTTATAAAAAAATTGATGATTAGTGATATATAATAATTGATGAGTCAAGAGAAACCCAAAATCTCCCCCAAAAGTTTTCACGGCTGAATTGAAGAATTTTTGACTTGTCAAGCAATTTTATTACCTGACCATAGAGCGGCTGTCCGCTAAAATAACTATTTTTGCGCATAGTTTAGATTGGTTTTGGCGAACACAAACTAAACTAAAAGGGTCGAATCCTGCAAATGGAATCGACCCTAATTTTTACGCCTCAAAAATTTTTATCGACAGCAATAATTAGGCATATATAAAGCCCGACCCAAACCAGACTCAATAAATGTCGTGGGATCTTGACTAAGGAAAATAAAATTATTATCCAATTGTTTCAATATTGGGCGTTTCATGCTCAAACATAGCGGTTTATTAACGGATTTTTAGTAATTTTGCAGTTGATATGACAAAAGATGAGCTTGTAGCTAAGCTACACGACATAGAATGGGAGGATTTTGAAGTCAAGGCTGCAAAATCCGAGTTGCCAAAGAATATCTGGGAAAGCGTAAGCGCGTTCTCGAATACCTCCGGCGGATGGATTGTGCTCGGAGTGAAACAATCCGGCAAGACATTCGAGATTCAAGGGGTGGATAACATTGAGAAACTTGAACAAGATTTTCTTGGCACTCTGCGCTCTGAGAAATTCAATCAGAGATTGGCAGTTACTTCTAAGCAATACGACATTGACGGCAAGAAACTTCTTGCGTTCTATGTGCCGGAAGTTGATTTGAAGCCCGTATATTTCGGCAGTCCCATCAACACGTTCATCCGGATGGGTAGCGGAGACCAAAGGGCAACTGAGGGAGAGATCCGCGCCATGTTCCGCAATCAATCCTTCGGCAAGAAAACCGAAGAGACCATCCCCGACACAAGTATTGAAATGCTGAATCTTAATACGCTGAAAAGTTATAGGTATGCACTTAGCCAGACACAAAATCTTGTAAATCTCCGCGAGGTGGATGATGCGGAGTTTTGCGAACAGGTCAACATCACGCGAAATGGCTTGCTCACCTATGCCGGACTTCTGATGTTCGGCAAAGCTCCTTACGTCCTTCGCTATGTGCCGACATTCTGCGTTGACTACATCGAGATTCCGGGCCCGACAATCCAGCAGGCAGAAGTGAGATACACCTACCGCATTCCGGAACAGGACAACATTTGGGAGGCAGTGCAGATTATCCTGCGCCGTTTCCGAACACTTGTTGATGCGCCTATACATATCAAAGACGATGGTTTTGCCACAACAGATGAGAGCCAATACAAGGTGCTCCGCGAAGCCCTCGCCAACATGGTCA
>CAMWSM010000055.1 GCA_947176915.1 uncultured Porphyromonadaceae bacterium
TCTATCCCGGATGCGACCCACCGAGGTTCATCCGGGAATTTTTGGAGGGTAAGCGGATAACGATTGACGCTTTCTGTAAGAATGAGCGCATTACTCCTTACGACTTCGAGCGTATGGCTAATGAAGTCATGACCGAATGGGAATTGACCGAAGCCACCCACCGCGACAGAAAGGATGCGATAATGCACCTTATCAACCACATAAGAATCAAGCACCGCAATGAGCAACGAAATAACCAAAGCAGAGAGATTCGCGCATTTGCCCGTCCAAACCAAGACGCTGATGAGAGGATGGCAGACATCGCCCAAGAGTTGCTACGACAATCTTCCGGACGTAATCAGCCATGAGGAGATACTGAAATCCCCCTCGCCTACGCTCTCGCAGATAAGCCACTGCATAAATCAGAACCAAGCGATAATTATAATCGGCATGGCAATCAACGAGGTCAACTCACTCTTCCGTCCTGACCGGAGAATGGATAAGTTAGATGTGATAGCGACTGCAAGGGCGATACTCCGCAGATATTGGTATCTGAAGCCGGAAGACATCAAGAAGTGCTTTACCGGTCCGCGTCCCAAGTCATTCGTTCTGGAGGGCGACTCGTTCCTTTCGTGGCTTGCGGATTACGACCTTAAGCGCGACAATGCTTGTGAGAGTATTGGGATAGAGCCGGAAGAAGCCACTCCCTCAGAGAATGCAATATCGTTTGAGGAGTGGTGTAAGATGCGCCCCAAAGAAGGCAACTACATAGCCTACGGACGCACGGGCAGACCTCCCCTGACAAAAGAGGAGGAAGAACAGAGGAAGGCAGACTTCCTCAAATGGAGAAATGAAGAATATTTCCCGGGCAAGGGAATCATACCGAAATAAACACAATCAGACTATGACAAATAAAGACAAGCTCTATCTGCGAATGGCTTTCGAGTGGGCTAAAAATTCGTATGCAATCCGAAGGAAAGTAGGCTGCATCATCGTAAAAGACTCAATGATTATCTCAGATGGCTATAACGGCACACCATCAGGCTTCCCCAACGTCTGTGAATATGCCACATTCGGCAATCAGAGAAGGGAACCGTCGGCTACCGAAGAGCTGAAGCTTCTTCAGGCTCAGGGCTGGACTCTTGTAACGTACCCTTACGTCCTGCACGCTGAGAGCAACGCGATAACGAAACTCGCACGGCACGGCAATTCATCACGCGGAGCGACACTCTATGTTACCGACGAGCCCTGCCTTGAATGCTCCAAACTGATAATCCAGTCAGGAATAGAAAGGGTTGTCTACTGCCGTCCCTACCACACGCACGACGGCATAGACCTGCTTAAGACAGCTGATGTTGAGATAGAATGTATAACCGAAATACTCCTGAAGCAATGAGCGAAATTAATCAACTCCATGCCTCCGACCTCGCAGCCCTTGAAAAGATGAAAGCCCGCGAAGCTGTCCTGCTGAAGAAGAACGCCTCGTGAGCCGTACCCTCCCTGACGGCTGTGTCATCACAACGACAAAGAACCGGATTAAACAACTATATGAAGATTTGACGAAATAATATGGCAGCAGTCAACTATTACGCGGCACAATTGGGGACAATCACGGGAATTACTCCCCCTGAGATCAAACCCCATAAATTTCCTTCCGGACCGACGGCTGCTCAGATGCGCGAGGCAGCCGACAGATTCCGCAAGGCGCTTGACACAATACCTGATGAATGGCTCGTGGCAGTCTCAACGCCTCTTTACGCCTTCTGCTCCTTGATTTGGGATTGGGCAGACTCCATTATCAATGTGTGCTGCATTGAACAGCGCGATTTCAAGAAAGAATGCCGACGCATACGCTCCCTGCATTCCTCCTACGACAAATTCCGGGCCTGTGTGGTAACGGGTGAACTCTCTGTCCGCGAACAGATGATAGGTGAGAGCATGGAGGATACCTGTAATGAAGCCATAAGAAGATTCTCCACTTCAGTCATGCTCCGGCTCTCTGAGCATGGGTTTGCGGAAAGCGACCGGATGTTCTACCTCTCGGTTCTACAGGTTCTCGCCGCCCTTGATGCCGTTGACCGCTATTCCGACCGACTTGACTCTGAGATTGTCAACCGTTGGAAGGCGCCCAATCCCGTATTGAGGAGGTCTTTCGTTCAGGATGAGGTCATGCGCCTCCGTCCCATACTGAAGAAAATGATACCTGATAAAGCGATTGAAGTGGCACGCCATTCCATCAGTCTCGCGGCTCTTGAATTTAACCGCTGCTTCATAGAGGTGGAGGAATACGTGTTTGAGAAAGAGATCAAGGAAAAAGCAAAAAGATTGAAACGTAAGGATGAACAGAGATATTAAATTCAGAGCCAAAGACCGGGTAACCGGGCAATGGGTCTGCGGCTTCCCTTATTATTCCTCCTTGGGGAATTGGTTCATACTCACTGAGACCAACAAATACCACGTCATGGAAGAGACGTTAGGTCAGTTCACCGGACTGAAGGATAAGGACGGCAGGGAGATCTACGAGGGCGACATCGTGAATTACTGCGACGAGAATGGAAAAACACGTCAAGGCAGGATAATCTATGACACAGATTTCTGCTCCTTCTGCGTGTTCAATCCGAGAGAAGTGCCCGTACATCTCAATGTCTTTTTTGACTTCACTATCCTCGGCAGCATATACGACAGCAAAGAATTACCGAAACAATGACAGAAAAAGACCGTGAACTGATTTCAATGGCTCTGACTACCCGTACAAACTGGGAATGGATTGAGGCGGAACTTCTTCCGCAGGCTGAGACAGATGAATGCCGACGGGAGCTTCAAGAGCTTGCCGACATCGCCTTCAGGTGCTTCGAGATGCAGACGTTTGACTTTTAATACATATAGAACAATGACTAAAGAACAACAAGACCTCGCATGGGCGAGCTTACCGAAGGAGATAAGAAAAGAAATAAAAGCTCTATTTAATAGAGCAGATGCTGTTGATAATTTTACGGCAATAGGAGTGTTTTTAAAATTATTTGGTTCTCACAACCTCACCTCAGACACCGAGCTGGAGGAACTGCTGATGGTTGAGAGAAAATACATTCAGGAAATGTATGCCAATGGCGTTGGTACGCATTATCTGTTAAATCTTTTCGACGACAAGTGCCTGCCCGATTCAACTGTTGCAGAAAATGCAACAGTTGGCAAAGAAGAGCCTAAGCCGAAGTTCAAGGTTGGGGATAAGGTTAAGATTATTAATGATAGTGGATATAACGGAATAATTGATACTATCATTGATGTAGGAACAAGAATAAATGGAAGTATCTACTATAAGTTAGAGAATTGTATGAGTCCTTGGACAGACGATGCACTTGAACCCTACACCGAAGAAAACAAAGAACCTATGGAAGAAAAAGAACTGAACCTTTACGAATTGCTCAAAGGTTGCGAGGGCACGGAGTTTTGGAGTCCGATGTTTGATGCAGTGAAACTATCTCGCATTGACATTGAGGATAATAAACCTCTTATGTTCAATTGGAAAGACGGAGTGATTTATACACGTCCTAATGGCGTAATGTATTCTAACACATTGCCAATTATCTTCCCCTCCCGCGCCCTCTACGAGAAATATCCGCTTGATGCCCGTGCCGCTTGGCGCGAATGGGCAGACGCAAGGAAGGTAAAGTATGAATTACAAGGTCCAATATACATCTTTGCAGATGGAATGTTGGTAGACGAGTTTGATTTGCCTGAGTTATCTTTCAACTCTTTGGAAGAAGCCAAGCAAGCCTCCGAAACCGTCAGGGAGTGTCTAACTAAATTTCACGAACAAAATCAGAAGTAAAATGAAAAAGATTTTAAGGAAGATTAAGGAGGCATACGGCAAATGGCCCCACAAGAGAAGATGCAGAGCCATTGAGAAATTCCGTGAAAGAATGGTGGAAGCCTATCCGGATGGGGAGAAATTCATCAGCCGAATTAAGGAATTAGACTGCAAAGATACATCAATCCCTGTATTGGCTTTGAACGCTCACTTTGTAGGAGAGGGTTCAATATCGGCAAGAGGTGTATGCACCAATGAAGTTACACTCTATGAGGTTTTTAAGATTTTAGAAGACAGGAGGCATCATGGATTGGATGTATCCGGGGTCAGAATAAGCACCTCTAACCAAAACCCCGATTTCGTTATCGAGTTGCGCTTCACTGATGTCCCCGCGTTTGATAAGAATAGTGGCGAGTGACTGAATTGCCGTTGAACTTGGAATCCAACTTGCGGTTGGTATATTCACAACTCCGCAAACATCGTGCAATTCTTTGACTTTAGGCGCGAGTGATTCAGCACTTATAGCACCGAGATTTGGAGTATACGGCACAGATTTTAGATTACAAAGGGCGTGTAGCAATACTTGTCCTCTCATTGGAGAATACCAATCCTTCTCCATGAGCAATTTTAGATCTACTCTTCTCATAAAATATAAATTTAAAAATTAGCATCGCAAATATAACACAAGTCCCCGGATGCATAAAATCATTTTTCTCATATCCATAAAATAGATTTAAAAGTTAGCACCTTAGCGTCCGGGGATTATTTTTAATTATGAAGACAATAGAAGAAAAAGCCGAGGAATACATCAAGCCTTTCCGAGTGTCGCTTTTGGGATGCGAGACAGACCTGATGAAAGAAGCCTACCTCGCAGGAGCCACCGAAGCACTCGCAGGGCAGTGGCGAAGCGTGGAGGATGAGTTGTCTCCAGTTGACAAAGACGTACTCGTAAGCATGGGATGCGGAGAGTTTGGGGTTGCATGGCTCACCTCTCTCAGCAATGGCACATGTAAATGGTATTCAAATGATGATACATTATCACTTGACAATATTAAATATTGGATGCCTATACCTAAATCACCTAAAGACGAAACCGAATGAACATCAACGAGATTCCCAATTATATTCTCCATGCCACACCCATGACGGCAGGAGAACTTAAAAAGAAAATCCGCAATATACCGAACGACACGCCAGTCTACATTGTCGTTGACAAGGTTTCAGATGATGCGTGGGATGACGAGAAACAGCAGTGGAGATATGCCATTCCTCTTGTCTATGCCACCCGTGAGCGAATATACGGAGATGAAAATGGAGATGATGAGTTTAACCTCTTACTTGAATATGAAAGCCAATGAACCCGATAATAGACCCCGCCACGCTGACGGAGGAGCAGAGAGAGGCGATAAAAGAATTGTATGGAGAATTTTTGTTGCAATCCGAAGCTGACTTAAAATTTGATATTATTGCAGGTTGTGCAAAAAGGTCAGCATTTCATATTCTTTTCGGAGAAAACTTTTTCAAGAAAGGAGAATGATATGACAGAAGAAGAATACAAAAGGATAATGGATTACGAGCGTCTGCGACAAGATGTAAAGACGCTTGAAGACGCGGCTCTGATAATCGAGAACCATAGCGTCGTTCCTTACCCCGACAATATCAAGCACGATATTGTAATGAGGGCAATGAGTATGTGTCAGGCTTCACTTCCAACATTATTCCGTGAAACTGCATATACAATCAAAAAGAAAATGGAGGAGATATGACAGACGAATATATAAGGAAGCTCGCAAGAGATTATGCAGAGGATGTATTCGGCAAAGAAGATTATCCATTTAAGGAGGACGATATGTGCAATGCCGAGGATGATTTTGAATCAGTAGTGGCTTTTCTATCTAAGAAGTTCTGCATCGTGGAGAAATCCGTAATGGATAAACTTAATATAGTTTACCGAGCAAAAGCATATAATCTTGTATGTCTTAACAAAGATGATGTTGAGGCTCTTTTCGGCAAAGAACTTTTTAACGATACGGAGAAATGAGCAACTTTTGTGAATACAGCTTTGCGGGCATAAGCTGGGATGATTGTAGGACGTGTCCTTATTTCGGATGCCCTAACAATGAAAATGAAGAGTATAATAACGAGGCTGAGAAATGAAAGAGTATTATGTTTCGTATGAGCAAGCCGTGGCGTTGAAACGGCTGGGGTTTGCAGAGCGAACAACTTATGAATATACCGAAATAGTTGAAGACTCTGGACGTGAAGAATGGGATGAAGATGAACAGAGAATGATGTTCATTGAAGATATTAACTACTATCCAAAACTATGCTTAGACCAGGCGGCGGCGTGGATGAGGGATTGCAAGGTGATAGATATAGAGCCGCGTGTATGGCTTGTAGGCAACAAGCGTGAATACCGACCCTATATAATGCCGCCTAAATGCAAGGATTATATTGCTTATCCTCCCGAAGAAAGTTATGAACAAGCCCTCTCCGCAGGCATCGACAAGGCTCTTGAACTTTTAGGAAAGGAGGTGAAGGAATGACTGAAAAGGAATTTACACAAGCTCTTGAAAAAGAGAAAGAGGAATATTTGAAATTTTGTGGAGTACCAAAAGAGGCATTTCTAAGAACGCCTATTGATTGGCGAAAGCATAAGCCGAAATCTTCCGAGAAAGTGATTGAGGGGTGGGTTCTTAGAGACGATAACAATAGAGTAGGCATATATCTAAATAAGCCGACTTGCGACGAAGATGGCTATTGGGATTTGACAGGCGAGAGTTATGAACTATCTCGAAAATTGTTTCCCGACATTACTCCCGAAGACGAACCAAAGAAGTATAGAATCACAATAACACCGATGGAATGAAAATAGAAACAAAATTCAGCCTCAATCAAGAGGTATGGGCAATGAAAGACAATAGACCTTATTCCTTTAGAGTATGGGATATTAATGTTGCAACAGGACTTGTTCCGTGTGACAACTATGGAACAAAAGTAAGCAGTTCTATAACGTATCGTGGATATGGCTCTTCTTCTCCGTGGTACTACGAAAATAGTTTGTTTGCAACCAAAGAAGAATTGTTAGCAAGTCTATGAAGACCTCGATATGGAAACGTTTCTTCCGATGCGGCTGGGATGCTCACGGACGCTATGCCTCCATCCATAACGGCTGGAACGCCAAGCACGATGCCAAGACCACACGCACGAAACTCAACAGAAAGTTGGATGAACTTTTAAAGGATAAGGAAGAATGAAACAACAGATAGCGACAGATGAAGGTCAGTCGGCAAGACTCTTAGCCTGCGGAGTTGACCCGAAGAGCGCGGACTTCGTGTGGATGGAGGATAAGCCTAATCCGCGTTTGACATTGCGCACCGAGATAATTGAGGACAGCAACCCCTATATCGTGGGGTATGGGTGGTCGTTGGGCAGGCTTTTGGCGATGCTTCCGAAAGATTTGATGTGGCAAGGTCTCTATTATCGCCTTGTGATGGGTCCCAATGAATATGGATGGGAGGTTGAATACAACGACCTATCCGTGCTGAATAACCTGCATAGGGTTGTGGCTGAAAATCTAATTGAAGCCGTTGTACGGATGATTGAATGGCTGACTGAGGAAAAGTATAAACTTAACGAGATAACGCAATGACAATAAATATTATCATCCAACAAGGAGTTCCAAAAGAAGTATTCCAATGGGCAAGGAGACTCGGAGAGTCTGCCGATATGACCCGCAAGGCTACGAAGGAATTGACTGAATCAGAGAAAGTGCTTCATTCACCACCTCCCTAAGTTCATCGTCAGATGATTTCTTGGATCTTTCAAAATATTCAACTGTGTACTTTATTCGATCCATTAGAATATCTTTTTGAATCTTTGGGATTGGAATTTTTAAATCAAGACAATTTTGAATCTTGGCAAGAATTTCCCTAAGTTGCCTTGGAGAGAAAACTTCAAGCATTGTATCGAAGTCTGTGAGATGCCATAGTATTTCCTGGCATAGAAAATCCGAAGGGGCATGTGAATCAAACTCTCTAAAATATCGGTAAATATTAGCAATCCCGTCATAAATAGCTCCATCCGATCTACTCATTGACTTGTATGTCCCTAATATGGATTCTTGAACAGAGACCAACGTCTTTTGAGATTTGATAATCTGCTCTTGTGTTTCAATGATTCTTTTCTCGTCTTTCAATAATCGGCTTTCCAATTCACTCATTTTCTTTTCCTGTGATCTGAAGTCAATGAATGAGAATATCTGCCAACCAATAAGCACAGTACAGATCACTCCGAGGGTTGCAATAAGATTAGGGGTTGAATCCTTTGTCGGATTCATGCAGGCAACATAGAGCGAGAACAGTGACAGAACCAACGCCACAACGCTGAGAATAACAGAGAGTTTCTTCATAACAATAAACAGCCAGCCCCGGTTTTCGACTGCATGTGTGGTGCTTGGCAATCTCCGACCGGGGCTGTTGTTAATATCTTCTTATCGTAAGCACCACCAAACGACAGTGCAAAAGTAACAAATTAAAACGAAATATCAAAAATGAAGCAACGTATTTACATTAGCGTCCCAATTTCGGGACAAGAGCAAAAGGCAAGAGAGAAAGCGGACAACATTATGAAAGCCCTCTCAAAGCAAGGGCACGAACCGGTCAATCCTTTCGACATCTATGCCGGCCACAATCCGACCTACGAGGACCACATTTGCTACGACCTGCGGGCAATGCTTGATTGCGACGCGATACTCTTCTGCAAGGGTTGGGAGACTTCCTGCGGATGCAATATCGAGCACGGCATAGCGATGCGGTTCAAGGCACACGGGAAGAAGGATTTTAAGATTATGTATGAATAGCCATGTATAGTTACATTTGGATTGAGGGCGAAAAGAACCTCAATGATTTTTGCATGAAACGCTTCGGTGAAAAGCCTCACTTTATGGAAACGATTGGTAGAGTATCAGGAAAGGGAGCGAGTGCTAAAGTGCATCTCATCTACAAGCATGACGAGCAGGAAAGCCGATACCGAGAGATGTATTTCCTCTACATGGAGCATAACTCCGGCAAATATTTTTATTCACAAATCCAAGAAATCGAACGCTGGTCTTATGAAAAAATCAGATCTGATAAAACGGCTATCCTCCGCAAGCGAGGATGAAGTATTCATAGAGATAGACGGAATCCTCTACGACATTGACTTCGGACACGAGGAAGAGAAGTTTGACGGCTTCTTTACTGCATATCCTGCATCACTGACACTAAAGCCGATTGAAGAGTAAGATAATCCCCGGCATCCTTGTGGGTGTCGGGGATTTTGCGTTTATTTGGATATTATCACCTTTGTGTTGTATGCTGTTGCAAGTGTGCCGATCGTATCAATTGTTGCGTTGGTTCTTCCGGCCTCAATTCGGGCGATGGTTTTTTCGGATATTCCTGTTTCTTCCTCTACCTGAAGGAGACTTAGACCTATTTCCTCACGGGCGTCTCTGAGTTGATTCCCTAAAGATTTCCGTCGCTGCTGCCTCTCCTCTCGCTGTTCCGTTATCTCCGCAGCCCACGGCGCAAGCATGGGTTGACCCTCAAAGATGATACCCTCTGTTTCTGTATCATCAACTCGCCAATCAATATTGTCAATATTTTTGGCTTCTGTTGGAAGATTGCCGCTCTGCCAGTCGCAGGGTGTGAATAACCATTCGTTGCCATCATAGTAGACGAAAGGTATATCCATCTTTATCCCATCATTGTAAAATAGGCGGCAGTTGAAGAACCATCCTCCATAGTCAAGCCTTTCATCATGTAGTATCATTATCTCTTCAAGATCACCCTCAAATGATGATACAATCATGTAGAGCATACCTTCGGCAGCTTCTCTGTTGTAATTGTTTAATTTCATAAGTATATTGTGTTTTAGAGTTCTTCAGGATTGCAAACTGGAACAAACATAAGGGTTGCCCTTCCATTCCTTCCCCATGCCGTATTTTCGCCGATCGCCCACACTATTCTTTTGTCATTGTTGGGCGCCGTAGGCTCGAAATCGTAAAGACCGTTGTATTTCTTGCGTAGCTCTTCCGGACTTGCCACGATATATCCGATGTTTTTGATCTCGCGGGCCAGTTCACGCAATGCCCTGTTTCTTTTTGTCGCTACTCGCCAATCCTTGATGGCTGCTGTTTCTGACGTGATGTTACGTGCTGTTGTCTTAAAATTTGTCATGTCTGTTGGCGCCGACTTTATCCTGCTGGCTCCGCAGTTCTATGGTGCAAAATTAAAAGTTATTTCCTAAATCTCCAAAAAAATTACACAATCTCCGCTGAATCCTTAATCCAATAGGAGAGTACGCCCGCTGAAAGTTTAGATCCTCTCGGAGTGCAGAAAACATCCGGCTGAAGCTCGTGGAGACGGTTGAACTCCGCTATGATTTCTTTTCTTGGCATAGCGGACTTTACCTTATCCATTACCCATTTGAAGGCAGGGGAGTTCTTTCTCCATTCTTCTTTCTTTTCGGTAATCGCAACTACCGATGCAGCGTTGGCTGCTGACATATCAAACCCTTTCTCGTTGCCCCATTTTTTCTGAATCTTGCCGGAAACACGTGCTATCCGGTAGCCATTCTTTTTTATCTCGTCAATTGCGGAATCAGTACCTGCCTGGCATCTCTCGGCTCTCAATGAGCGTTCCATTTCAGCAAAGGCGGCAAGCATTGTCAGCATCATGCGTCCCATAGGTGTCTTGTTCTCTATCTTGTGCCCGTCAAGCGTGACAAGCTCCACGCCTTTCCCCATAGCGAAGTCAACGAGTGCAAGCACGTCAGGCACAGAACGTCCCAATCGGTCAAGCTGGCAAGCATAGATGATGTCGCCCGGTTGTGCATCTTTAAGCACCTTATAGATCTCACGTTCGGTAAATTTGGTGTATGATGTTATCTTCTCGTTGACAATCTCCACTGTTGAGGGGTCTATGCCGTGGCTCTTGAAATACTCGTTGAATGTATGTATCTGGCGGTCGTAGTTCTGATTTTGAGTTGACACGCGGATATATGCTATCTTTTTCATAATCTTTCTTCTTAATGGTTATCACTTCACATTCGCTCCGTTGTTTAATGCTTCACCGAAGAACGCGATTGCTCCCGGGACAATAAATATCGCCGCTAAAAGCACCTCGATGTAAAGATACATCAACGCTCCCAGTATACCCGGCAGTACAACGAGTACCAGCACGTTGAGCAGTATGTTGAGCCATTTTATTCTTGAAAGTCTCATATCGTTTAGTTTTATACCCCTACTTCACAAACGTATTTCGGGGCTTGTGATTGTGTTTATTGTTTATCTATCTCTTTAAAGTTAACTACCATTGGCACAAGCAATGTCTGTCGCATTTCTCCGTTGAACTTGTTGGCGCGGTTGTCAGCCGTCCATATCTCCCCGTTGAAATCATCTTCGACCGCGAAGTAAAGCAAATGTGCGTTGTAGGCAATCTTGATGTCTGTGTCGCATCTGTCAATCTTGACAATCAATGGCTCATCAACAAGGTTGTATGTAGTCTTATAACCTGCGCTTTGTTCATACACTGACACTTTGCAGGATTTGAGGGATGATATTGCTTCCACAATAGCGATCCGGTTCTCTCGCTCGGCTTTCGTCTTGCCTCTGTTGGCTTTCAGATAGGCGCGTAACGGCTTGATGGAGTCTTGTGCTATCATCATTACCGCGTTGCAGTTCTGAGGCATCACGCGCTCGTAATTGGGGTATGCGATGTTGTGTTCCTGATACTGAGAGCGCACTCCGTTTGCTTCGCAAGCCGTGATGTCAAGCTTGCCGTCTTTCTCCCATACTGCGACGTCTACAAGTTTACCTGCAAGCGCACTGATTGCTTTAGGCTCAATATTACACTGAAAGGGTTTGCTGTTCTTTCCATCGGGCCACACACCCTCGCATTTCGCGTCGATGATGTGGAGTATCTTTGTGTTGCTCACAATCATCTTGTTGTTGCCCGGCTCTATGCAGACTCCCATAAGTTGAGGGCGTATAAAATTCTTATCCGCACAATTGCCTATATTCTTCGCCTCTTTCGGAATGTCGATTGTGAAGTACGCGATCGGCTCGCCTTTCTCGCGCATCTGCTCTATGTCGCAAATGCAGTTGATTTCCTTAATGTTTGTTGTTGCCATATTTCTTTGTTATTTATTAGTTCTTGGATCCCCGCCGAGGTGCCGACCCTCGCAAATTCGCCGGAAGCGGGGAAAGTGGGTTAAATTTCTTCGATATATGGGTTGTCGCTTATAATTACGCGGTGTTTGAAATGTCTATATGGGTCGCCATTATGTCGCATGTCCGCAACGTCTTGCCATGCCTCATTGCGTGTGTAGTAGTGTCCGCGAGATTGCCACCATCCACCGCAATACACCTGTAGTTCATATTTGTAGGTTCTTTTCATACCTCTTACTTTTGTGCCGTGGGGCGGTTAATCTCCGTCTTCGTAATCTCTACAAGATTCTCCGTTGGAGACCTGATGATCGTGCAGCTCGCAAATATAGTATTGATACCCGGCGCACCTCATGTGCTTGCAGTGAAAACAGTTCTCTTTCATGGCTCTTGTTTTTGTTACCTGTGGTTTGGTTACTTCGACATCTTCTTCAAGTTGATTCTGCCTGTTGTGCTGCTTGTGGTGGTGATCTTGTTGAAGTCTTCCGATGTAAAAAGTTTCTTACGGGGTGCTGATTTAACTAAATTAATCATATTGCTTTGTTTTTTTGTGGCTCAATCGCCTGTTATTGATAATGTTTATAAAAGTGAGGAGAGATGAAACTTGCAATTAGTCTGTGATTCTGAAATAATACTCGTATTCTTCGCCTTTAAGGTGATCGTGTGCGTAATTATCAACCTGCTCCCACATCATAAAATAAAGGCGGCTGATCATGTTCAGCGGGCTGTTCTCGTCTTCCTGATCGCGGTAGAAGAACGTCCCCTTGTGATTGAGTACAAGCACAAGTTCTGTCAGGTACTCAATGTTCTTGTGCCATTCGCGGAAAGCGCGTTTGAATGTGTCTACAATCGCTTCCGGTCCGTATAGATCCGCAATGCAGAAGTCATTCCAGAATGTTGTTTTAGGCTTGTAGCCTATTTCCCTTGCCATACTCCATTCAGGGAGCTTCGGCATCTTGATTGTACTTTCTTTCGGCTGTTTGCCTGTCATGTCAATTACATGTATTTCCATAAGGCTGTTGTTTGATTGGTTAATACTGGTGAGAGGTATCCGGTTCAGGGGATACATCCCGATATGTCATGCTATTTTATCTACAAAATAATGCAGCTCGTCAAACATAATGGAGGAGGCGGTTACAGCCAAGCCGAAAATTTTTGCGTAGTTTACTATTTGTCTGAATCCCTTTTCATTGAAAATAAGTCCATTTTTAGAGTTATTTACCCGGTTCACTATATCAAAGAAATCTCCGATTGTCCAATTAGTTGTTTTCATAATTAATTGTGTTTATTTAGTTATTATCTGTCTGCCCAATAGGTTTTAAAACTTAACTTATCTTCGCCATATCGTTTAAGATAAGCGTTACAGCGTTTTTCTATTGCTTCGAGTGCAATTCTATATCCGGTCAATAATCTTGCTCTGTCGTCGTCGCTGAGTGGCTTAAATCGCCCTTCGTCATACATTGATTGTAATTGGGTGTCATGCCATCCGAGAGCCTGACGGCAATTTGTTGATTCCGGGGATATATTGAGCCATTTTAATTGCCATTGATTGCTCCCGTCTCTGTGCCAGTTGCCAAGCCATAGATATTTGTAATAATTATCTCCTGTGCCGGGGCTGATGAAGTCTGCAATCATTTCCCTGAAGCTGTCTGTATTTTCACCGATAAAATAATCTCGCTTTGTCTTGGCTGTTTCTGTTATTCTGCAATGCTCATCATATCCCGGTCCTTCGTCATGGTGCCAGAACTCCGTTTTTAGATCCGGTTTTTGAATTGCCACAATTTCACCGCCTGAAAGCATGATTGCGACGTTGTAATTTTTATAGTCGTAACCTATATTTTGCGCCCATTCTTTGCGCTCCTTGTCGGTTAATATATACTCCGGCGTTTCTGTCTTTCCGTCGCTGTTTGTGCTTGTCTTGTCGCCGTTAACGCCCATGTCGGCCAACGTAACACTTGCCACGCTTAACCCGTAGTTATCAAACAGACCGCGCAAATTGCCTTCGTGTTTCTTGCGGCTGAAGATCCAGCCCGCACCGAATGAAAGCCGGGAGTTAAACCGCCCGCCAATCAATTTAAACTCGTCTTGCAACACGCAATCATAATCAGCCTTGATTGCGACGGCTTTTTCTGAGTAGTCAATTAATTTAATATCTGTTTCCATATCTCAAAATGTTTATTTGTTCCCCGGCTTGACACTTGCGGCATACGTCTAAAACGGGCCGGGGATTATTGTTTTAATGTGCTGAGTTGTAGATTTCCGGGGCTGATGTTACATTGTAGATGTAAGAGCCACAACGCACCAAAAGAGCGTTAACGCCGTAATATATTCGTTTCATTCCGGTAATACTGCCGGACTTGTGGAAGTTGGGAAACTGGGAGATATTAACGCGCTTTCCTTCTTCCTTTGTCATGTATTTTGTTTTCATGATCGTAATTTAACGGGTGAATACACACGCCCCGGAGGCGTCAAATATCTTATATGTCCAGATGGAAAGAGAGTTCTGTAACTCAAATTCCGCGTATTGTTGGCATTCGTTCAACGTGCCGAAACCTTCAGAAACCACTGAACCGTTACGGCGATATGTTTTATAAGTATGTCTCATTGTTGCCATATTATTAATTATCTATTGATTGTTATTACATAGTCATTCCGGCGATAAAACCAAGCCACAGAACGCCCCAGAGGGCAAATAAGGCAGCCACACAACCCAAGATTGTAAGCACCCAGGCACCGACAGCACCCAACGAATTGAGCCATGGATGGAGGAAGAGGGACAGAACACGCATAATATTGTTGAGAGAGGAAATTATATAAGTTTTCATAAGGGTAAAATTTAAGCCGTACAGAGCATTTTTTTTGCGCCCTGATAAGCAAGTTATATTATTAAGTTTAGAAAGTGGAGGAGAGAGCCCCGGAGCGGCGTTAACCGCCCCGGAATTGTTATTTAATCATCTTTGCAATTTCTGATTCAGTTTTCCCGGTCAGATCGTAGTAATTGAAAACATTGTCGGATGGGATCCGAAGGGCTTGGCAGGCTTTTTGTTGCCCTTCTTTTCCTGTTATTGCAACACCGTAGTCCTCCCAACAAGCATTTAAGCCGGCGCGCTCTTCGATTGCAAACATATGACGGCGGAAGAAAGATGGATGAACAACCGGGTAAATCATTTTAAGAAGGTTGAAAGGTTGACCAGCCGATTTGACTTTAACGGCATTATAAAGATATTCTGTTTTGCTTGAAGAGTGTGTAAAACACCCGATCCACAATTCAACACGCACCCCGGAAGCCTCCAGCCCTGAAATTACGTTAAACAGAGCCGCCGCCGCCTTTTCAATTTTGGCAGATTTTACAGTCCAACCCACAAAGCAATTATATACGATCGTAACTACTTTTTTAGGAGTTCTCACGCGTTTTTGATTATACATATTAAGAGGATTACCCGCCAAATAATTAGGTACATTGGGAGCGAAACCGACCACGGAATTATAAATAACTCTTTTCGGAGCCGTAGCAGTTACGCCGGCGTTCATGTATTTTTGCACACGCGCCGCGCCTTCACTCCAGCCCTGGAGCATCATGTTATTGGCAGCCTCAAACGATTCCGAGCCAAAAAAATTAACGTCATTAGTAGCTTTAGAATATAATACTTGATTGGCAAAAAATCCGCACGCCGGAGTGTTGGCAATGAATGAAGAGAGAGCCCCCAGGGATTCAAATTTCTTAATAATAGTTTTCATTGTCTGTTTCTTTTTAAGGCCGGAGGCTGGAGAGATACCCCCGGCAATAGTGATTATTAAGCAGCTATTTCATTCAGAGCGTCAAACCATACACCACGCCCGCGGCATTCAGAGGCAAGTAATTTTATCTGATCCTTTTCGATTCCTTTGATCAGGAGCATCGAAAGACATTCAGCAGCGGAGAACATGCCGTGCATTTTTGTAATATTGGCAATAGCACGATAAGACGCGATCACCTGAACACCGCAAGCAGAAGCAGCCCGGCGAACCTCATGAATGAAGTTAATTAAATCCTGATCGTTGTTTGCTTTTGCTAACTCTATTTCCGGATCATAACCGACAGGCAGCACAGCAAAGCGATCCAGGGTTGCGCCGTCAAGGCAGTTGCGCCCCTCATATTCCATTGTTGCACCACGGCCGATTGTATTGCCGGCAGCGATTACCCTGAAATTTTCGTGTGCATCGACACGGCCCACACCCGGAAATGTGAAATAACCATTAGCAAGCGCAAGATTGAGAACAACAGCCGCGCAAGGATCGGAGGCGTCGAACTCGTCAAGCATATAAAGCCCGCCACGCGTGAAAGCCCGGTAAAATTCCGTTTCCTGATATTTGCCGGAGGCATCCACAAAGCCGGTAATTTGGAACTCGTTGCAAATTTTCTGATCACTGTAAAACTCAACACCAAGAGCGGCCGCAGCCTGTTTGCAGAGGTGAGTTTTGCCGGTCCCAGCCGGACCATACAAATAAACATTGATCCCAGCGTTAAGAAGATTAACGACCTTTGCAAGTTGCGCGTGTGCCTTCCCCTCGATTTCGCGCACCTCATTCGGAAATTGTACCCGGATAAGATCGACGGAAGAAGCGGAAGCCCCGGCAGATTTTACCGCCTCATCCACGAGACCAGCCGCCCAGTTGTTGACAGCCGGAAGGATTGCACCGGCCACCATAGGAGCGAGACCGCCGACAGCGGCAGACAAAGCAGTGTTAAGACATTCGGAAGCATCGACAGCGGGAAGCTCGACACCTTCAGCCGGAGTAGTGGCAGACGTTGACACCTCAGAAGCAGCACCAGCAGACACAGCCGGAGCACTTGAAGCAGATGCAGAAGAAGCACCGGAGGCAGACCCGCCACGTGATCCGGCGGCAGCAGCAACACGCGCGTTATATTCCGCCGATCCTTCCCAGTCAATAACAGCACCGGGAATCACAGCGGCAACACCGGCGGCGTCAGCTGAAGGAATCAGCATTGAGTTGTTGAACTGATGAAGCGAAACACCAGCAAAGCGCACAGCATCTAACGAGCCATCACCCGATCCAAGAGACTGAGAGAAGAACAAAACACGGTTGGAATTGTCGGAGTAAGAGGCAATGCCTGACTTTTTACCATTGATAAAGCAACGACGGAAAGAAATTTCTGTGAACATGATTTGTTTTTTAACTTATTGTCGCTATCTTTGCGACTGTTTTTTAACTTATTGCCCGGTTGAAGTCTGCGAAGATGAAATGCCGGGCTTTTCATTTCATTCCCCTTTCTGAATACAAAGGTAGTGAATATTTATGAAACTACCAAATATTTAAGCAATTATTTTCCAAATAATTAAGCTTTTTTATTCGCTCCATTCCTTAAATATCCAGCGACAAATAAGAGCGAAACCGACAGCAGGAAGAAGAGGAAGGATTGTTCCGGCTGTGAAGACTGTTACTACCATGAAGAGAGAGAGAAGAGCGAACAAAACCACTGAAACAAAAATAATGAAATCCATGATCTGTTATTTTAAGTGTTTATTATTGGAGGTTGATTATTTATTGCGGTTGTATTTCTTTCTTTCTTCTTCGTCTTCTATTTCCATAACAAGATCCTGGAAAGCATACCAGAGAAGAAGGCCGGTAATAAAAGTTGTAACGGAAGCAGCAAACCAACCGAAGATCATCATATTTAAATTGGTTGAGGTAATAGCAGCGTAAGAAAAAGAGAAGATCATCACGCCGGCGAGTGCCATACAGTTCCAGAATGCGAAACTTTTCGCCATTCTTGCGGCTACCTTGGCCGCCATGCTGTTTTTTGTTGTCATGTTTTTGTATATTTAAAATGTTTGGATTATCTTTGCAGATATATTTAAAATGTTTTGAGGGTGGAAGACCGGGAGGTTGTGAAACCCTCTTTCATCCCTTAATTTCTTGATGCAAAGTTAGTTAAAAAAACTGACTTATGCAACTTTTTGCCCAACAAAATTAAACAAAATTTCTAAAGTTACATATTTTTAACACTCTCAAAACCACCATTTTACAGACTACCCGCCGAAGGGGTGCCGGGGAGACAGAGCCGACCGGACACGGATTGTTAGACTGCGACCCACAAAAATTTTTTCACAATTTTTCACCCTCAATCACAATTAATTAATATTCAGCGTTTTAACTTAACTATTTTCATAGTTTTGTGCATATCCAGTGTAAGAATCAGACCGCAATATACACTAAAATAACACTATGAATAACAATAACATACAATGAAGTTAGTGAATAAGTGTATATGGATTGTGAGAAATTAATAAATATAATATAATCAATATACTCTATATAAGATATGATATTATATATAGAGAAAAATAAGTTTTTTGAGGGTTTTTCGGCAAAATATACACTGAGTATGCTCCAAAACGGTGATTTACAGATGATTGATTGAGGTGCATATTGCGGTGTATGCGCTTCATCGGAGGTCTGTTTCCGATAATTTTATAATCACGTTATTTTGCTGAAATAAAGATGATTGTATAATAAAATCAAAGTAGTGTAAGCGAAATAATTGTATATTTGAATATCATTCACTATATTTGCAGAGTGAAACGGATAGATACGGGTCGCTCCCGTGTCGAAAGGGGCAAGCAGTTGGCCCGTCCGTTTCCTTTCCTTCAACTGCATTAACGAACAACTGCAATTATGCCGAAAAAACTTATCCGCAAGGAGTATGCGAAAGCTCGGAAAACACGCGACATCTATACGAGTGCAACGTGTATAAACGATATGGAGATCCGTGCGATAGACCACGCTGAAGGCAGGATGTGTGAACTTAATACGCTTTTCGACAAATCGCTTTTTGAGGAGGAGGGGAAATGATATGGGCATAAAATCAACAATTACATATTCAAGAGAGGACGCAATCTATTACATAAGAGAAGCATTGCTCAAACCTTATAAGGAGGATATTGAATACAAACTTTCAAAACTATCCAATAAGGAATTGGAGGACGCGATGGAGGAGCATTGCGAAAGCGAGTTTTTCAATTATGAGGTAGTTGATAAAGTTGAGGAATGATATGGATAGAGCAAACATCCCATATAGCGCGTCTGCTGAGACTCAAAGGTTAATGGCTATGCAACAAACAGATTCTCCGTTGCTTGATGACCTCTACCCCGAAAGGAAAGCGAAGCGGATTCAAGAGCAACGTGAACGTGCCGAAGCGTATTGGAGAGAGCAAGCAAAGAAACTTTCTGATAGAGAGTTGTTGGAAGAGATTTATGTTACAGTTAAAATGAGAGTGATATTATGATTGACCCGAAAACACTGCATATTGGATCACACGTCATAGTTGATGGAGTGAGGGCGAGAGTGATAAGGATAGACGAGCCGAAAGACGAGCATGAGATACCTCCATACACCCTGCTTCGGTTCAAGGCTTTTATTGACGGGAAATGGTGGAATTGCGGATGCCCTGCGGACGCTGACAAGGTTGAGCCGATACCGATTACTGCGGAACTGCTGACGGAGTTGGGGTTTGAGAAAAGAGAGAGTGGTTTATTCGCTAAAGAATACGCCCCCGACTCGTGGATATTCTTAACCATATACACCACAAAGGAATTGTGTAAGGTTAATGTTTATCCCTCCGACCCACGAAAAGAGGCATCAAGCGTATTGAATTGCTATCTCCACGAATTAGAGGCGTTCCTATACCTCACCACCAAAACCGAGTTAATCAAGGAGTAAGTTATGACGGGAGAAGGGACTTATGAGTGGCTGACGGCATTGCTGACGAGCGAGATGCGGAAGGCGTACCCCAAATTCAGCGGAGAGCGTAGAGCGGAGAGCGGAGAGAAGAAGCCAAAGGGGTATGGGGCTTATGACAAGATTCTGGAGAACAAGAAGGTGGCGCATCTGCGCGGTC
>CAMWSM010000056.1 GCA_947176915.1 uncultured Porphyromonadaceae bacterium
GGATGACTTACGAAGACAGTTATGCGACAGAGTTTCTCGCAAGCCTCCCGGAAGTCGATGCAGAGCGTATAGGGTGCACGGGACTCTCTATGGGTGGCTATCGCACATTCATGCTTGCTGCCGTCTCGCCCCTCATCAAGGCAAGCGTTGGCGTATGCTGGATGACAACTCAGGATGCAATGATGGATTGGAAATACGGAAGGCATGAACGTGGAGGCTTTGCCAACAATCTCGGAGGAGTATTTGCCCAGCTCGACTATCCACACATAGCGTCGCTCGCGTGCCCGAATGCCATGATGCTGATCAATGGAGAGACAGATAAGCTCTTCAAGCCGCACGCCGTGCGGCAGTGTTATGATACAATGCATAAGGTATGGGACAGCCAAGGAGTGGGTGATAAACTGGAGACACATCTTCTCCAGCAGGGTCATGAGATGCCGAAGTCGGTTCAGGAAATGACACTGCATTTTCTTGACAAACACCTAAAGTAAATACATAATACATAATGCATAACGCATAATTTTTATCTATACTGGAAGAAAAACTGATAAAGAAAGATGAAAAAAAATATAAAAAAGTGGGTTTAAAATTTGCATAGTTCAGAAAAAAGCTGTAACTTTGCATTGCTTTTCGGGAGAGACCTTGCGAAGCCTTTAGTGGAATTTCCCGGTAAAGCAACATGGTAGATGTAGCTCAGTTGGTTAGAGCGACGGATTGTGGTTCCGTAGGTCGTGGGTTCGAGCCCCATCTTCTACCCCATTTCTGTTGAAAGCCAAGTTCTAAACTTGGCTTTCATTTTTTATTATTCCATCTTCTCAATTGTGTTCTGTTATGAATGATGATATGGTTTTCCGTCCCTCTTGCTGCGACGATTTGGAGAAAATTATGCCTGTCTATGAGAATGCCATAAAATTTATGCGTTGTAACGGCAACTTGAAACAATGGACAGGAGGATACCCTTCGCGCGATATAATCTGCAACGACATTAGAAATGGAAATCATTTCATGGCTGAAGACAAAGAGGGGAATGTTCTTGCTGTCTTCTCCTTTATAATAGGTGAGGATCCCACCTACGCTGAAATTGAAGATGGAAATTGGCTGAATAATCTCCCTTATGGGACAATTCATCGCATAGCAAGCTCCGGTTTACGTTCACGTATGCTTGAGGAATGTGTTGGTTTCTGCTTCTCCAGAATCGATAATCTGCGAATTGACACTCATGCCGACAATGCTCCCATGCTTAATGCCATAAGCCGACTCGGATTCACTCGGTGCGGAATAATCCACTTATCGGATGGCGCTCCAAGAGTTGCCTTCCATAAATATATCTAAATTTTTAGATTTTCTATATCTATCACATCTCCGGCTGTCAACCTTCGCTTATCGCTCATCACAATTATTCCCTCTGTCTCAACTATCCCTCTTATCTTCCCTGTTATTGATTTCAGGCTACCTCCGGATTTAAATTGATCAGATGCGAAATATGTTATCCTCACATAACTCTCATTCTCCAGAGCATGATTCAGCTTTCTGGATAACTCTTCGCATTCCGCAGTTGACAACTCCGGCTTTTCACTCGTCTGTCGCGCTGTCTCCGCTATCGCATCACTATGGCCCGTCAGTGCGGCAAAGGGAGCAAATTGCGCGGCTCGTTGCTCCATACTCATCCGCTTGCGAGTCGTACTTTCATAATGAGGCAGATTGATTATATCATCATATCTACTCATGATGCCCTCCTATCTGTCTGTTACGGTCGCGTTGCGTTGCTCCATCGGCATAATTGAATCCTTTCAATATAGCGTTTTTTCCAAACATACTCTTAATTTTAAGCACAGCTTCCTGTCGGCGCCGTTCTTTGGCACGTTCCCTCTCCTCAGCTTCATACCGCCTTTTCTCCTCCTCATAATCACTAAATAAATCAAGCTGAATTGCCCGGGGACGGTGATTGACTCTCTCTTCCGGCATAAGATGATTCACCGACAACGTGAGTCGCCTCACAAGAAGCTGCCTGTTGATGATTTTATCATATAGTTTGCAGACTTTATCTATCAATATACTGCCTGATGAGGTAGGCGCCTCTATATTGATTGTGCCGTGAGAATGCATCGGCACCTCCCGTCCGTAATGATCAATATGTATTTTTCCAATGTATTTTCCTCTGATTTCAGGGTTGAGCAATGACTCCCTGTCATAACCCACCGTAAGAACAAGCTGATCCGTAACAAGATGTTTCTCGGTCAGTTCAAGTGAAACACTATCCGCCATCTCTATAATCACATTCCTTGCCTGGCGAGCAGTATAGGCACGGCATAAGACCTGACCGCTGCTGAGGCTTCTTGTTTCAGGACGGTACTTCTTCACATCCTCCATTCCCACTGGCTCCCAGCCCCAGGCATGATCTATGAGAAGCTCTGCATTTATTCCGAAGAGCTGATATAAGAAATCCTCCCTTTCAATCGACCATCGCGCTATGTCTCCCATAGTGCGGATGCCGTAAGGCAAAAGTCTGCCGGCAACACCCCTGCCTACCCTCCAGAAATCCGTCAAGGGAGTGTGATCCCATAATTGACGACGGTAACTCATCTCATCAAGCTCCGCTATCCTGACTCCATCTCTGTCAGCAGGCATCTTTTTTGCCACTATATCCATGGCTATCTTACTTAGATACAAATTAGTGCCTATGCCTGCCGTTGCTGTTATTCCTGTCTCTCTCAAAACCTCCCTTATCATCTTCATCGCAAGTTCATGAGCAGTCATCCTATATGTCTTGAGATAAGAAGTTACGTCCATGAAAACCTCATCAATCGAATAAACATGAATATCTTCCGGCGCTATGTAACGTAAGTAGACCTTATATATGCGGGTGCTGTATTCTATGTAGTAAGCCATCCTTGGTTTTGCCACAATATAATCCACAGCGATATTTCTGTCTGAATCAAGCATAGCCTTGGAATAAGATTTTCCGGAGCGTCCCCTGCTCCTGTTTGCCTCCCTCACCCTCTGTATCACCTCGAACAGCCGAGGGCGTCCTCCTGTGCCATATTCTTTCAACGCGGGCGACACAGCCAGACAGATTGTTTTCTCTGTCCGCGATTCATCTGCAACAACAAGACAAGTGTCAAGCGGATCCAATCCTCGCTCGACACACTCCACAGACGCATAAAATGATTTCAGATCAATGGCAATATATTTCTTTTCAGTCATTACTCAATTCCTAATAGCGCTCTATTCATGCAAAGTTAGTAAAATAATTTTTCAATTCAAATATCCCGGCTCCTATTCCAAAATTCTCCCCCAAAATCACCCCGTAGTTAAAATCGCCCCGTAGTTAAAATCGCCCGTAGTTAAAATCGTTCAGTGGTTAAAATCGTTCAGTGGTTCACGCAAAGCGTGAATACTCCCGCAAATTGCCACAAAAAACCTCGCAAAATAAATATATTAAAAGCGACTTAAAATAAAAAAATCAAGAAAAATCCTTATGAATCCCATTTTTAAATTACTAATTTCTAATCAATAATAAGAAAAATAAAAATTTTTCAAAAAAAAATCACTTTTACAAAAACTTTTTCAAACTTCTCGCGTTATATAGGCAAACAACGACATTTAAACATCAATTTAAACAACTTCCATCATGGCAACTTCAAAATCTTTCCAACAAAAAATATTAGGACTGCAAGCAAATCTTTTAAGTTTCGCTTACCAGTTAACTACAAATAAAGAGGAAGCACAAGACCTTCTTCAGGATACTACCCTAAAGGCACTTGACAACGAAGAAAAATTCGTTGACAATACTAACTTTAAAGGGTGGATTTTTACCATTATGCGTAATATCTTCATTAATAACTATCGCATGACCGTTAAAAAAGCGACTGTTATTGACCAAACTGAAGATCTTTTCCACCTTAATATCTCTCAGGACTCAGGACTTGAAACTCCTGAAGGCTCTTATGAGGTTAAAGAAATTTCCAAGGCTCTTAATGCTTTTTCCGACGAATATCGTATTCCTTTCAATATGTATGTTGCCGGATACAAATATCACGAAATTGCTGAGAAAATGAATTTGCCGGTTGGTACTGTTAAAAGCCGCATTTTCTTTGCTCGTAAAAAACTTCGTGATCAACTTAAAGACTTCAGATAATTTCTGTTCGTTTTCATTTTGTGTAGAATATAAAACTCGTTTCATAATTAATATATTTATAATCGGACTATCTGTGAAGATACTCCGATTTTTTTATGCTTCATTCACAAAAAATTGGGATGAAGCATAAACCTTTAAAGAACATTTAGGTCTATATCTTATGTAAGAAGAAAGTTCGTCGCTGACGTTTCTTTATTTCCTTACTGTTTGATTCCACTTTTTTTATTTCTATGAATTTCCTCAGAGCACTTCCTCTTATCCTCTCTCCTGCTGTTGCACTTTCCGCCTGGGCAAACATAATTGTGGGAAATGTCAACGACATTGACAATTCCCCTTTGCCCGGAGTTACAGTGATGCTGTTTTCTGTTCCTGATTCCGTCAGAACAGCATTTGCCGTTACTGACATAGATGGCCAATTCTCTCTTCCCGAAGTCAAACCAGGCATGTATATGTTGCATGCCTCAATGGTCGGAATGGAAGATGTGAACAAGGATGTGGTGGTGAAAGAATCTCCTGATTCAATAAATGTAGGAAAGATTGTTCTTTCTGAAACATCCCTTGCCTTAAAGGAAGCTGTTGTAACTGGAGTTAAAACCGCCGTAATTGCCAAGCAAGACACCATTGAATTTAACGCCGGGTCATATCACACTGCCCAAAACGCTACTGTCAACGATCTTCTTAAAAAACTTCCGGGTGTGGAAGTGGGTTCTGACGGATCCATATCTTCCAATGGAAAAACAGTATCCAAAATTCTTGTGAATGGAAAGGAATTTTTCGGCGATGATCCTCAGATGGCTACTAAAAATCTTCCCTCCAACATGGTGGATAAGGTTCAGGTGGTTGACCGTAAAAGCGAACTTACTCGCCTTACAGGTGTGGATGACGGGGAGGAGGAAACCGTTATAAACCTTACCGTCAAGAAAAACATGAACAACGGTTGGTTTGGTAACGCTTCCGCAGGATATGGCACGGACCATCGCTATCAAGGAAGTTTCGTGGTGAATAATTTCTTCAACGGCAACCAGATCACATTCCTCGGCGGCTTGAATAATATTAATGAAATGGGCTTTTCCGACCGCGGAAGAGGAAATTTCCGTGATTTCGGAGGAAACAACGGAATCAACACTTCTCAGCGTTTTGGCATTAATTTCAATGTCGGGAAAGAGGAGATTTTCCGTGTTGGAGGTAATGTCATGTATTCTCATTCCGACCGTCATTCAATAAGTCGGAAAGCAACTCAATTTCTCTATCCTGACTATGAGAATTATCAGGACGCTAATTCCGATAGTCGAGACACAGGTCATAATATCCATGCCGATTTTCGTATGCAATGGAATATTAGTCCTTACAACACTCTTGAATTTCGTCCGAATTTTTCATTAAATTTCCGTAAATCCTCTCTTTCAAGCCTTTCCGAACTTTCCGACGAAAACAAGGAGAAGATTAATCGCAACTATAATGTTTCAACTAATAAGGGAAAAAGCGTAGAGGCAGGAGGTAACCTGATATTCAATCATAAATTCTCATCCCACCCGGGCAGATCCTTCAGTGTGCAGGCTCGCTATAACTTCTCCGATACCCGTCAAAAATCAACGTCATGGAGCAACATCATATACTATCTGGTCTCAGATAAGGACGATGAGGAGCTATATCGATTTCTGGATAATCACACCTGGAGCAACAATATCAACACTCGCCTTACTTGGACCGAACCTCTCGGAGATGTAAAGAAAGGAAACTTCCTGAGCATTGCATATCGGCTATCTTACCAATGGAATAATGCCGATAAACTTACCTATAATCTCCCTACCCCTGAGAATGCGGAAGATTTTATCCCATCTTTCCTTGACGAACTCCCGGGAAATGCACTCTTCGATGCAGATCTCAGTAATAGTTTCCGAAACAACTTCTTTTCTCAAGAACTGCAGGCAGGCTATCAGAAAATTACAAAAAAACTGAACCTTAATGCCGGTATTCTCTTCTCACCTTCAAGTTCGAAAAGCACCGACCTTATCAATTCGGCTCGTAACATCCCGACCCGTTGGGTCTATAACTTTGCACCTTATGCCAATATCCGCTATCGTTTTGGCACAAGCTCATCCCTCCGTGCAAATTACCGGGCGCGCACCTCTCAACCCTCCATGACACAACTACAGCCCGTACGCGACGAATCCGACCCCCTTAACATCGTTCAGGGTAATCCGGAGCTGAAACCTACTTTCACTCAGTCTGTAGGGCTATTCTTCAACGATTTCAACATGACACGCCAGCAATCTCTTTTTGCTGTGGTGAACGCATCTTTTGCTCTAAATTCAATTGTCTCAAAAACAATTACCGATAGAGAAACGGGAGCACGAACCACTACATACGGCAACGTGAACGGTAATTTCAATATATTCGGAATGGCAATGATTACTCGTCCGTTTCGCAATCGCAAATGGCGTTGCAACGGCAGGATAAACGCACGATTTGCCAATACTCCCGGATATATCAATGGAGATTTCAACCGAACAGGAAATCTATCGCTCTCTCCATCTGCAGGTTTGACATTCTCTTCCGATATATTCCAGATGAGTTTGAATCCTACATATTCTTTTGGAAATGTTACCAACTCCCTCCCCGACCAGCCCGACCGTCAGACTCACTCTTACGGCTTCAACTCTGACATATCTGTATTCCTTCCTTTCGGACTTGAATTGACAACAGACCTCGCTTTCTCAAATTCCACAGGCTATTCTTCCGGTTTCAATTCAAAACAATGGCTCTGGAATGCTCAGATCTCTTATTCCTTCCTCAAAAGCAAGGAACTCACTTTCTCGGTACGTGCCTACGACCTTCTCGGCCAGAAAAAGAATATCAGCCGTTCTGTAGGAGCAAATTCTATTGTAGATTCCTGGTTTAATGATCTGACCAGATATGTGATGTTCGGGCTTACATGGAATTTCAATACCCTGTCAAAAAAAGGGAAAGGTCCGGATGGTGAATCGGACATGCTGCCACCACTACCCCCGGCAGGCGGTCCGGGAATGAGACATGGCCCCGGTCCAGGAGGGAGACGTCCTTTCTGATGTCAAGAACTTTTTAAGCTTTATCACCGTTAGAAAAGTGAGTCGCTTTATGCGTCTCACTTTTATTTTTAACTTCATCTTGTCTCCATTATGCGTAAACTCCCGTTTCTACTATTCATTATCCTCTCCGCCTCCTTTGCTTCCGCATGGAATGTCAATGAAAAATATAAGGGTCCGAAAACTCCTGTTACCGACACCACTTGGCACCCTGACATACTTAAAGGCTACGAAGCAAGGTTTGTAAATCAAGGAATTGCTTTCGATGGTCCATGCCGTTCTACAATCATTCGTAAGCTTAACCCCTCCGGATCTCGCAAAGCATTTCTTTACGTGCATGGATTCAACGATTATTTTTTCCAGTCGGAAATGGGTGAACGCTTCGTAGATTCCGGATTTAATTTTTATGCCGTGGATCTGCGCAGGTATGGACGCAGCAAAGAACCCTGGCAATATCCTTTCAACATAAGGAAACAAGAGGAATATTTCGATGATATTGACTCTGCCCTGGCCCAAATCCGTCGCGATGGAAACATTGACATTACTCTTGGAGGACATTCAACCGGAGGACTCACTGTGGCATTCATGGGAGCCATGAAAGGAAAGAATATAGGAGTAGACCGAATTGTTACTGACAGTCCTTTCCTTGAATGGAATTTTAACTCTTTCATGCGAAATATTGCCGCACCTACAATTAGCTTTCTTGGCAAAATTTTCCCTAATGCAAAACATAAGCAAGGACACTGCGATGGCTACGCATACTCTCTGCTTAAAGAATATTACGGAGAATGGACATATAACACTGACTGGAAAATGATATACTCTCCTCCTGTTACGTATTCATGGGTCGGAGCCATTAACTCTGCCCAAAGCCGTCTCATGAAGAAACGCGAAAATATTGCCGTGCCTATACTTGTAATGCACAGCAGCAGGAAAATCGACGGCTGCAACTACACTCCGGAATTTCAGACAGGTGATGCGGTTCTTGATCCTTTCATGCTGCAGAAGAGGGGTGAGAAATTAGGAAAAGTGCGCGAGGTCTGCACCATCGACAGCGGTCTCCATGATCTTATACTCAGCCGCCTGCCGGCTCGCGAAGCAGC
This sequence comes from uncultured Porphyromonadaceae bacterium, assembly GCA_947176915.1. Lineage (GTDB taxonomy): Bacteria > Bacteroidota > Bacteroidia > Bacteroidales > Muribaculaceae > Lepagella. The sequence continues at coordinate 8,307 of CAMWSM010000056.1, forward strand.
ATACGATACAATTTTCTCTTTCATAAGAAGACACCCTCAGTTGAAATAGTCTTGCCCCAAAGAGTATTTTTTGGAGAATAAAGCATTAAGAGGAGAAAAACTTTTGTAAAAAGATATGACTATTTACATTAATTTTCTCCTCTCATTTTGCATATAATCCTTTATTTTTATACTTTTGCATACTCCTCTATTCTTCCCCTTTCCCATTTACATTTTATTTACTCTAAATGGTAAATTCAAATCCCGACATACTTTCATTTTCTGAAAAAAAGGAGGTCATAACCCTCCTTTCCAAGGTTAAGAATTTCACTGCTCAACGTTTCTCTGCAGATGAAAAGAAACGTTTTAGGGAAATTATCGACAGCTCTCTTCGCACATCCCCGAAGGCTCACGATTCCAAAGGACTTCCAACTGCAGTTCTTACATTGCGAACCGCCAACCTTTTTGCTGAAGCCATTGAGCCCGACCATAATATCCTTCTTGCAATCGGGCTTTACCCTCTTCTCTCCGAGGGGCTGGTTGAAATTGAGGATATTAGGAAAGAATGGGGTGAAGATGTGGCAGGTTTGCTCGAAGGGCTTATGTCGGTCGACCGTTTTTCTAATAAAAATAGCGCTACAAATCAGGATAATTTCCGTGGCTTGATGCTTTCCCTTGCTGATGATATCCGCGTCATAATCATAATGATCATCCGAAATCTTGTCCTGATGCGTGCCGTCAACCACCACCCCGATGAGGAATGGGTCAGGAATGTTGCCTTTGAAGCAAGTTGCCTTTATGCGCAGCTTGCCCACCGTCTGGGACTCTACAAGATAAAGGGGGAACTTGAGGACCTCTCATTGAAATACACAAACAGAGAGATTTACACTCAGATTGCACATAAGCTCAATGAAACAAAAAGAAGCCGTGATGCCTATATCAAGTCTTTTATTGACCCTGTAAAGGAAAAATTGCTTGCTGCCGGACTGAAATTTGACATAAAGGGCAGGACCAAATCAATTTCCTCGATTTGGAATAAGATGAAAAAGCAGAAGGTGGATCTTCAGGGAATTTATGACCTTTTTGCAATACGTGTTATCATCGACACTCCTCGGGAAAAGGAAAAGAGCGACTGTTGGCTGGCTTATTCCATTGTGGCTGACATGTACACCGCGAATCCCGCCCGTATGAAAGACTGGATCTCCATTCCAAAGAGCAATGGCTATGAATCCCTTCATGCTACGGTCATGGGTCCGAACAACAAATGGGTTGAAGTGCAGTTCAGGACAAAGAGAATGGATCTTGTGGCTGAAAAAGGACTTGCAGCCCATTGGAGATATAAAGGGGTGAAAAGCGACAGCACTGACCAGTGGATGACCAACATCCGCGATATTCTCGAAACAGCTGAAACCGGTCCTATGCAGCTCATGAAGGATATGCGTATGGATGTGTACGGCAAGGAAGTGTTCGCTTTTACTCCCAAAGGGGATCTTTTCCGACTCGCTGCCGGGGCGACAGTGCTTGATTTCGCCTTCCTGATTCATTCCAATGTGGGATCGCATTGCACTGGTGCCGTGGTTAACGGGCAGCATAGGAAAATAACCTATCGCATCAATAATGGCGACACTGTTGAAATCCTCACTGCCTCCAATCAATCTCCAAAACCGGACTGGCTCAATATAGTTGTCAGCTCTAAAGCAAGAAACAAGATTAAACAGAGCCTTAATGAAGAACTGCAGCGTAAGGCTGAACTCGGAAAGGAACTGCTCGAAAGGCGTGCGAAAAACCGTAAGATTGATATTGATGAATCAATTCTTATGAAACTCATCAACCGAGCCGGTTATAAGTACGCAAACGAATTTTTTGCCGATATGAGCGACGAGAAGATAGATGCCGGCAAATTCCTTTCCTCTTATCTTGATGAGGTAAGCTCAAAAAGCGAGGGTCCCAAAGTGTCTGCTGAAGAATATCAGATGCAGACCTTTGAGGAGAAAGGGGGGAAAAATGATGTCCTCGTCATTGGAGATAAATCAATCAACGGATTAAACTATAAATTTGCCAGATGCTGTGCTCCGATTTATGGTGATGATGTCTTTGGATTCATAAGCTCGGATGGAACGGTAAAAATTCACCGCTGTGATTGTCCGAATGCTGCCAATATACGCCAAAGATACCCCTATCGCATAATAAGGGCTGACTGGAGTGGCAAGCAAGGTGATTTTCTTCCCGTCTCCCTTCGTATTGTAGGTAATGACGATATTGGCATTCTCGCCAATATCACATCAATAATATCTAAAGAGATGGGGGCTAATCTAAGGAATGTCTCCGTTGATAGTCATGACGGAATGTTTCAGGGAATACTTGTCGTTGCCGTCTCCGACCAACGCCAGCTTTCCACTTTACTCAAAAAACTAAAAACCGTAAAAGGTGTAAAAGATATTCAGCGATTATGAAAAAAATAATTCTGCTCCCAATCCTTATCTTTCTCCTTATTTCCGGAGGCGCATGCGTTCGTTTAAAGAAACCGGATTCTGCTCAAAAGCATGAGCAATGGGTAGAAAGCCTTAACGACTCTGTGGATCTTTACAAGAAGCAGGCAGATTCCGTGGCAGATGCTCTCTCCTCAATGAAGGAGAAAGTAGCTCGGTTGATTCCCGACTTCACGCATGTCTCAAATCCTCGAGAAGTGGATGGTTATTATGTCTATAAAGGGTGGGCATCCCATTTTCCTCTCACTTCAACCTCTCTTGTAGCTCGCATATCGGAAAATGAGGGTCTCGAACTCATAGCTGCCCTTTCAGGTGGTGTGTTCAATCAAATATCCCTCTCTTCAGGGAGTCAATCTGTTTCCTCTGCCATAGTGCCTCATGATCAGGCATTGAACTACAGAGCCGGAAATATCAACACTGTCTGTTTCAGTGGCGCCGAAGCCGATTCTGTCGCTGCATTCATTGCAGCTAATAAAGATTCTGCCATTACGGTCAACTTCGTCGGAGGAGCCCGTGGTGCCTCCATGTCGCTGTCGCCGGAAGCCAAGGAGATGATAGCGGCATCCTGGCAATTGTATTCTACTCAGAAAGAGTCCCACCGTCTTGAGAAGATGCTCCCTCTCCTATCTCGTAAGGTTGATTTGTGCCGCCGGATGCTGCACGAGTCAGATTCCGCGCGCTGACATACGGAAATAAGTTAAACAGAATCTCCAACAGAAAAGCGCTTTAATCTGTTTTAATAATACTACAAACCCAAAATATCAAAAGACTATGGAATTAATTGAAAAAGACCTTGAGATCCTTAATGCCAAAGGCATCTCTGAAGAAAAGCTCAGCGAAGAGCTTGAAATGATCGCTAAAGGCTTTCCTTTCCTCAAAATTGAAGCTCCGGCAACTCCCGGGCACGGCATATCTGTCCTTTCTCCCGAAATGGAGGAAAATGCCACTAATATCTGGAAAGAGTATCTTGCAAAGGGAGGAAAAGTTCTCAAGATGGTTCCCGCGAGTGGAGCAGCTTCAAGAATGTTCAAAGACCTCTTCTCTTTCCTTAACGGAAAAAAAGATAAGCCTGATAATGACTTCATGAAGAAATTCTTCGATGAAATTGAAAAATTTGCTTTCTTCCCTCAGCTTAATTTCCTCTGCCTTTCTCTATATGGATTAAGCGTTGACTCTCTTATAAAAGAGAAAAGATATAAGGATGTGGTCAAGGCTCTTATTGACCATGATGGAATGAATTACGGTCAGCTTCCAAAGGCTCTCCTTAATTTCCACAAAGTTCCCGGAGCGGCTCGCACGGCTCTTGAAGAACATCTTGCTGAAGGCGCGCAGTATGCTGCCGGAAAAGATGGGAAGGTAAGAGTCCATTTCACCGTCAGCGAAGACCATCTTCCCCTCGTCGCCATGAAATTTGAAGAGATGAAGGGTAAGCTCGAACATGAGTATGGTGTAGTGTTTGAACTTTCAACAAGCGTTCAGAAGCCCTCGACCGACACAGTCGCTGCAAACCTTGATGGAACTCCTTATCGTGAAAACGGTGCTCTTTTCTTCCGTCCGGGCGGTCATGGCGCTCTTATAGAGAACCTCAACGATCTGGATGCCGATGTTATTTTCATCAAAAATATTGACAACGTAGTTCCTGATACGCGCCGTGAAGATACAATCCGTTACAAACAGATTATCGGAGGCGTGCTCGTAGGGATTAAACAGAAAGCCAATGCATTCTGTGAAGAGCTCTCCAAGGGACTTCCTACTCCAGAAAAACTGGAAGAGATGCTTGAGTTCCTCCATAAAGTGCTGTGCATCACCCACGACAATGCCGAGAACATGTCTGATGAGGAGAAAGCCGACTACATCTTCAAGAAACTTAACCGCCCCATGCGCGTCTGTGGAATGGTGAAAAACGAAGGCGAACCCGGAGGCGGACCATTCCTTGCATATAATCCTGACGGAACTGTTTCTCCTCAGATTCTTGAGTCTACCCAAATTGACCCCGAGAATAAGGAGGCTCAAAAAATGCTTAAGGAATCAACCCACTTCAATCCGGTTGATCTCGTTGTAAGCACCCGCAATTGGAAAGGTGAGAAATTCAATCTTCCTGATTTTGTTGATAAGGCTACCGGGTTTATATCTCAAAAGAGCCGTGAAGGTGTAGAGATAAAAGCTCTTGAACTCCCCGGACTTTGGAATGGTGCAATGAGCGATTGGAACACAATTCTCGTTGAAGTGCCTGTCTCCACCTTTAACCCTGTGAAGACTGTCAATGATCTTCTACGCGAGGCTCATCAGTAAGATGTGATTAAAACACCAACGTATATACCAAAAGGAAAGAGGCATTCCGGACGATCCGGAATGCCTCTCCTTTTTCGATAGTTTTGATTGTTTAGTTCTCTTTTTTAACTTAACTCTTTCCCATCTCGGGGAGTTGCGGATTGTGGAATCTCAAATTTCAGTATCCGCTTTTACAGGCTGCGATCAATCTTTATATACCAAAGATGCTGTCTCGCAATACCATTTCACGAATTTACTGAACATCTGTTTCATAATAAATAATTTTAATTAAACTTAGGAATAATTTCGACCTCTGTCGAATAAATCATGTTTAAAAATTATGTTTTATAACATATATAACTCCTACAATACCCTTTTTGTTGTATTTTCCTTATAAAAATTTTCGATTTTAACTTTTCATACTCCCCCATTCTCCTATTTCTCACTCCTTATATTAGCCAAGTAATAGCTCTACTCTGCACTATTTCCCATTTTCATCTTTCAATTTTCTATTTCAAAGATATTTTACTAACTTCGCGTTATGTTTTCAAAACTGAACCTTTTTCTCCTGACTGCCATAATGGCAATGTTTGCTGTCTCCGGATTTGCCCAGAGGCGTGCAGCATCATCGGCAAACACAACCTCAAGACAGAAAACCTCTTCCAAGCCCACAATTCACCCTGATTCTGTAAAGGAAGGGTCGGCTTGGACACTTACTTTTCCGCTCGGAGATCATGTTGAATCAACCATCGACACCATAAGTTATAACTTTCAGCGCACATCAATCCCGGCAATGGTGTCGGATGCTTATGCATCCACAGGAAACCTCGGAGCTGAAGGCATCAATATGATTTACTTTCAACGTCCTCAGCGCTCAAATTTCTTCTTTCAGGATGCGCTCGATGCCTGGCTTCCATCCTTCAGGAAACAGAAATTTTATAATGTCTACATCCCGACAACAATACTATCCTACGGCTTTGCCGGCAATAAGCAGAACCATCAGGACCGCCTGTCTGCCACATTTGCAGGAAATGTAAACCGTCGTATCGGAATCGGGGCTATGGTGGATTATCTTTATTCCAAAGGCGCTTATGAAGCTCAGGCTGTTAAAGATTTCGTATGGGGCTTCTCCGGTTATTATCTCGGCGACAGATATGAAATGCAGGCATTTTACAATAACTATGCGCTCGTAAACAAAGAGAATGGCGGAATAACAGATGATTTGTATATAACCGATCCCGGAGAATTGCAGGGAGGTGTAGATAAAATTGAACCTAAAAGTATTCCTACAAGGCTTTCGGCTGCCCATAACCGCACTTCAGGGGATGAATTCTTTATGACTCACGCCTATAAAATCGGCTTTTGGAAAACGCAGCATGTGAATGACACTCTGACAAGAGAAATATACGTGCCGATGACCCGAATTATTTACTCATTTGATTTTCGGCATCACCATCACATGTTCCTCAATACAAATTCCACACAAGCCCATGAATTTTGGACTAATTTTTACCTGAACCCTGATAAAACCGATGAGCACACAAGAATGACTGAGATGACTAATTCTCTTGGCATAGAGCTCATAGAAGGGTTTCAGAAGTGGGCTAAGTTCGGACTCTCCGCCTACGTCTCCTATCAGACACAGCGCTACAAACAAGCCACTGCATTCCCACAACCGGTATTATCAGAGTCTCAAATTGATAAACTCACCCCTCTCCCTGCTTCACTCAATGTTTCCCCGGAAGCCACACAGAATTATCTCTGGGTCGGAGGACGCCTTCAAAAGGATAAAGGCTCTCTCCTGCGTTATGCCGCCAGCGTTCGATTCGGACTCGTAGGAGATGTTGCCGCCGATCTTGAACTTGATGGAAATATATCCTCCCGATTCAAACTTTTCGGAGATTCAGTAAAAATCGCTGCCACTGCCTCTTTCAAAAATAAAGCGCAGCCTTATCTCCTTCAGCACTACATATCAAATCACTTTGCCTGGAATAATGACTTTGGAAAAACAAGAAACTATAAGGTGGAGGGAGAACTTCTCATCCCCTGGACTAACACTACGATTGGCGCAGGCGTAGAAAACATTCAGAACTACGTTTTCTTCAATTCCCTCTCACTCCCTCAGCAATACGGAGGGAATGTGCAAGTGCTCTCAGCTCGTCTGAACCAATTGCTCAAATTTGGTATTTTGCATTGGAATAACACCCTTTATTATCAGAAAAGCTCAAACGAAAGCATACTCCCTCTCCCTCAATTCACAATCTATAGCAATCTTTATCTGAAGTTTATCGCCTTCAAAGTGCTCAAACTTCAAATAGGAGTTGATTGTGATTATTATACATCATACAATGCTCTTGATTATCAGCCTGCCACAATGACTTTTCACGTCCAGGGTGACGATAAGGTTAAGGTTGGCAATTACCCACTTATCAATGCTTATATAACCGCACGCCTTTATAGAACCCGCTTTTATATTCTCTGGAGTCATGTCAATCAAGGGATGTTGTCAAAAAACAGTTTTGTGCTTCCCCACTACCCGATGAATCCAAGGCGACTCGAATTCGGACTGTCGGTTGATTTTGCCAACTGACAGACCTGCTCATAACTAAACTTCTATTCTTTCCATGAAAAAAAACAGACAACAACCCAAATATATCCGACTGGGGGTCTATATGATGATTCTCATTCTGGCGATTGTGGCTATGACATTCACACGCCGTTGCACATATTCCTCACCACTCCCCCCCGTCACCACAGGCGGCTCAGCCGGCGATACCATTGATGTTGCAGTTATATATGGTCCTTTGAGCTACTATATGTATGAGGACACTCTCGGGGGTGTTAACCTTGATATGCTCAGAGAATTTGAGAAAACCTCAAACCGAAAGTTGAAAATGTGGCCCATCGTGAATCTGCATGATGCGCTTGACCGCCTTGAGAAGGGTGATTTTGACATGCTCGCATCTCTACCTGCGGACAATACGGTCAAAAAGCGCTTCCTGACTACGGAGAGTGTATTCCTCGACCGTCTTGTCCTTGTCCAGCTGACAGATTCATCAGGAAACACTAAAATTAAATCGGCTCTTGATCTTGATGGAAACACAGTAATGATTCAGAAAGACTCTCCTGCTGCTACACGTCTCGCCAACCTGTCTAATGAAATAGGAGGAGAAATCAATATAAAAAAGGATGAAAAACTCTCTGAAGAATATCTTTGCATGAAAGTGGCCACCGGAGAAATACCATACGTGGTGGTCAATGAAAAAATTGCTGAGAAGATGAAAATTAAATACCCTGCTCTTTCCTACGATAACCCCGTAAGTTTCACCCAATTTCAAGTCTGGATTCTTCCCCGGAGAGATACTCTTCTCCTGCATGACATCGACAATTGGCTTACCGACTTCCTCAAAACTCCGGCTTATCGCTCGATTATAAACAAATACAACTCACCCTCTCCCCTCCCCCCGACCCCTTAACATCTTATTATCTTAACATCTTAACCCCTCACCCTCCCATGCGTCTTCCAAAAGTTAATCTGCTCGTCAAAATACTAATAGCTATTGCACTCGGCATACTCGCCGGCTACATTTTTCCGCTATGGCTCAGCCGGATATTTGCCACTTTTAATGCTATTTTCAACCAATTTCTCGGCTTCCTGATTCCGATTCTTATTCTTGGATTCGTTGCTCCGGCAATAGCGGAAATAGGGAATAAAGCCGGAAAAATGCTTATTGCCACAGTAGCGCTTGCCTACCTTTCCACAAGTTTCGCAGGATTTATGAGTTTTGGGTTAAGCGACTATATCTTCCCGAAATTGATCACCCCCTCCTCTGTCACCAATATTGCGGAAGGACATAATCTGCTCCCTTACTTCAACATAATCATTCCTCCCCTGATGGATGTCATGTCGGCTCTTGTGCTTGCATTCCTTATGGGGCTCGCTTTGGCTTACATTGATGGGAAAACTCTTAAAGCAGGATTCAACGAGTTTAGGGAGATTATTTCTCTCTCAATCTCTAAAGTAGTCATTCCCCTACTTCCTCTCTATATTTTTGGAATTTTCCTCAACATGACAGTCTCCGGACAAGTCGCAACCGTGCTGGCAGCATTTGCTAAAATTATTCTCATCATTTTTGCAATGTCCTTTCTTCTTCTCATCATCCAATTTGCAATCGCCGGACTCGTGGCTAAGAAAAATCCTTTCAGATTACTCTTCACTATGCTTCCGGCATATTTCACGGCACTCGGCACCCAGTCTTCCGCTGCGACAATACCCGTAACACTTCGTCAAGCCATAAAAATGGGCGTCTCGGAAGAGACTGCAGGCTTTGTGGTTCCTCTTTGCGCAACCATACACATGTCAGGAAGTGCCATGAAAATTGTAGCTTGTGCCGTGGCATTAATGCTTATGGAAGGATTGCCCTACGATGTCAGCATGTTTGCAACTTTCATTTGCATGATCGGCATCTCAATTGTTGCTGCCCCTGGAGTGCCGGGAGGCGCGATAATGGCATCATTGGGTCTTCTCGCAACATTCCTACATTTCTCTGAGGCCAATCAGGCACTTATGATTGCGCTATACATTGCCATGGATAGCTTCGGGACAGCCTGCAATGTAACAGGCGATGGCTTTATCGCTGTAATAATCGACAAATGCTTCCCCTCTAAAGCCCCAAACGATCCAATCCTACCCTGATCTTGAAAAATCGCTGAATAATTTCCAAATAAAAAAGGAGCCAAATGGCTCCTTTTTCCATATCTCCTTCTAATCCTTATTCCTTAATTCTCTTCTTAATTATCTTACTTCTCTAAAACTCCCAATTTCTTTCCGACCTTGACAAAGGCCTCTATTGCCCTGTCAAGCTGCTCACGGGTATGTGCTGCCGACAGTTGCACTCGGATGCGTGCCTGTCCTTTAGGCACCACCGGATAATAAAAACCTGTTACGAAGATACCCTCATTCTGCATCTCTGCTGCGAAGTCCTGCGATAATTTGGCGTCATAGAGCATCACGGCACATATTGCACTTTGAGTCGGCTTTATGTCAAAACCTGCAGCCAGCATCTTATCACGGAAATAATTGACATTCTCCACAAGACGGTCATGCAATTCATTATTCTCTTTCAGCATCTTAAACATCTCTATGCTTGCCCCTACAATTGACGGTGCAACTGAATTGGAGAACAAATACGGACGTGAACGCTGACGCAACATGTCTATGATCTCCTTACGTCCTGTAGTAAAGCCACCCATTGCACCTCCGAATGCCTTACCCAATGTACCTGTGAAGATATCTATCTTTCCGTATGCGTCAAACTTTTCCGCTACGCCATGACCGGTTTCTCCTACGACACCGGCAGAATGACTCTCATCTACCATAACCAATGCGTCATACTTCTCTGCGAGCTCACAGATTTTATCCATTGGAGCAACATTTCCATCCATAGAGAACACTCCGTCGGTTGCTATAATCCGGAATCGACAACCCTGCGCCTCCTGCAGGCAACGCTCAAGATCCTCCATATCGGCATTCTTATATCTGAAACGCTTCGCCTTGCACAATCGGACTCCATCAATAATTGAGGCGTGGTTAAGAGAATCGCTTATTATGGCATCCTCTTCGGTCAGCAGCGGTTCAAACAATCCTCCGTTGGCATCAAAACATGCAGCATATAGTATTGTATCCTCTGTATTGAAATAATCGCTGATAGCCTTCTCAAGCTCTTTATGAAGATCTTGGGTGCCGCAAATAAATCTTACTGAACTCATGCCGTAGCCACGCTCATCCATCGCCCGTTTGGCTGCCTCAACAAGACGGCTGTTGTCGGCAAGTCCGAGATAATTGTTGGCACAGAAATTCAAGACATCTCCTTTTCTATTTTCAACTTCTATTTCAGAACTTTGGGGAGTTACTATGACTCTTTCATTCTTATATAGACCGGCATCCTTTATATCCTGCAATTCCTTTTGCAGATGCTCCTGAAACTTCTTAAACATTTTGGTGAGTTTTTATTGGTTTTAATTATAAAAAAATTTTTTCTCAAAATTATTAAAAAATTCTCTACATTTCTTTAATTTTGCAAAAAAATTGAATAAAAAACGTAAGTAGTCAATTCTTCATCATACGGCTATTACGTTTAACTACCTAACCTTTAAAGAATAATGAAGAATATTCTTATTATTGGAGCTACAGGACAAATCGGTTCTGAGCTGACTATGAAACTCCGCTCTCTTTATCCTGCCGGAAATGTCGTGG
>CAMWSM010000057.1 GCA_947176915.1 uncultured Porphyromonadaceae bacterium
TAGAGCATCTGACTACGGATCAGAAGGTTGCAGGTTTGAATCCTGCACGAATCACGAAAGGGCAACCGTATGGTTGCCCTTTTTCGTCCCCTCCACCCAGATGTTTAACCAGAGAACCATAGAACCACAGAATTTTCATATTATGGTGCATTAGTTTAAATAATACTATGTAGCCTAAAAATCAATGGTTCTATGTCAAGCTTTAGTTCTCTGGGTAAAATAGTTATTTGGTTATAATAATATTTATCTAAAAAGTTGGAAGTTTGGTGAGAATAGTTTAATTTTGCAATTGCAGACCGTCCGGCAGAGGCCCGGTTAAGGGAAAAAGCGGGAGGGTCGGCAGACATAATATCTTAAACAGCGTTTACTCGACGCTCTTTCTTGACGTTTCGAAATCTGGTAAATTTCATGTTGAGTCAGGAATGAGACAACAGTAGGCGCCTTATGTGGATATGACCTATCTTTTGTTGCGGCTGTGCGTGAGCATGGCTGCGATTGGAGTGTATCATATCTTGCGTGAGGCCTCTGCGTTGTCCGTTCTACTCAACAGGGCAATACCAGAGCCTCTACAAGCGGGACGGACATCTGGTACGGCTTCGAGCTTTTTAATTTTCTAACTTAACCAACAGATTGCCAATGTGGAAGCCCGACGGCAAAAGAAAAACCATGAGTTTTATGAAAAAGCTTTTACTAACCATGCTGGGACTCCTGCTTTCCCTACCGGCTTTTGCCCGTGACTTCGAATACACCTACGAAGGGCAGACAATCACCTACACCGTCATTGATGAAGAAGCAAAAACCTGTAAAACAAAAGTTGGTAGTTGGAGTACCGGTAACCCGGGTAATAATATTTCCGGAGAACTAATACTCCCATCCCACCCCACAGACGGATTCACGGATTATACTCTTACTTCTATCGGTAATTCGGCTTTTCTCGCTTGCTACGGGCTGACTTCTGTGACTATCCCGAATTCCGTTACTTCTATTGGGAAATGGGCATTCGAGGAGTGCCGCGGGCTTGAAACTGTTACCTTGTCTGAGAATTTAAAAACACTTATGGAAGGAGCGTTTAGTGGTTGTTATGCAATTAAAAATGTGAATTATAAAGGAGAGACACCGATAGAAGCGACCAAAGACGTTTTCGATAATTCTGTTTATGAAAATGCCACTCTTTATGTAAATGAGGGAAAAATTTCATCGTTTCAAGAGGTTTCCCCATGGATGTATTTCAAAAATATAACCGACAAGGAGTATTCTGCGGTTGATGAAGTTATTGCTGACGAGGATGGTATCGACTATGCCCTCCCCTATTCTGTCTACAACCTGAAAGGACAGATGGCCGGCAACAGTATTGACGGTTTGATTCCGGGCATGTATATTGTACGTCAGGGAAGCAAGGTGAAGAAGGTGGTTGTGAAATAATCCATAAAACAGACTTGCTGAATAATAATGATGTCGGGCGGCTCTCGCAGGAGGGTCGTCCGATTTATTTTCGCCATCAGTTTACATATCTTCAAGAGTGAACAATTTAGCTTCAAGTGTATAGCTATTGAGGATTTTATCGTGTAAATGCCTCACTTTTTTTTCAAAAGCTTCCGGATGGAAATTCTTCTTTTGACGTTTCACTTCTCCAATCAATGCTTTTCCTCCTTTATCAACAGGCAGAGCTACAATATCCACCTCATTCTGCTCTACATTTATCCCTTTTGAACTGTTCCACCATGAGCCGACATTCTCATAGAGATGAGTTTCCTTAAGTTTTTCCCGGAACCAATATTCAAGTGTCAGACCGGAATAAGTAGGATAATCAGCAATTACAATATCCCTGAGTTTTTCATTCAAACCCATTTGTATTAAATTCTGATTTTTTGCAATGTATCTAAACCAAAAACGAAGAAAATTATCTGCTATCTCGTACCTTACATTTTGACTTCTTTCCTTTGACAATATGGGGCGTCGTTTTCTAATGATTTCATAATCCTCTTCCAGACGTTGAAGCATTCCTCCCAAGTTAGAGTCTCCAATCGCCTGTGCTATTTCAGCAGTTGTGGTCTTACCCGAAGCAATCGCCGACAGAATAGAGAAATAATTTCCATATTTTTTCCCAAATTCCTGCACAAGCAATATCGTGCCCTCCTCTAAAAAGATTGAATTTTCCTCCACCACCCTTTCAATCATTTCCCGAACATTGAAAGCACCTCTATCCATTAGAAGTTCAATATATTTAGGCACTCCTCCGGTAATGGTGAACAAGGCAAGCAAATCATCATTGGTATAATTTGGATTATATTCCGCTAAAATCTGATTGACTACAGTAGTGGAGAATGGTCGTAGGCGTAGAATGGCGTCGCATCGTCCATACAAGGGTTCTTTATAGTCTAAGAATATGCGGTGCATGAGAGTATATACAGAGCCGGAAGCGATAAAATTTATCTTTGATCTATCCTTATATCTATCCCATACATCTTGAATACCACTGAAAATTGATGGGTTAATATTGAAAAATTCTTGAAATTCATCAATTATCAAATTAAATGAATGATTTTCCCCCACTACCATAATCAACTCGAAAAGTTGGACAAATGAAATTATTCCATCCGGAACATACACACCTAATGAATGACGAACGGCAGCAGAGAATTGTCTGCATAGTGTAGCCTCATTGTTTCGGCTAACAAAAAGATATACTGTTTGAGAACCTTCACAACTCTTCATCATCAGTTTGGTTTTTCCAATCCTTCTTCTCCCTGTCACTATCGTCATCTGGGAATGATTGTTAAAAGCACGATCTCTTATTTCCGCCAATTGTTGCAGCTCTCTTTCCCTGTTGTAGAATTTCATAATATACCTCAAATTTCGCCACCGTTATTTTCGCAGCGGTTATTTTTTTGCAAAAATAGAGAATCTTTCACTTGCCTCCAAATTTCGCCACCGTTATTTTCGCGGTAGTTATTTTTTTGAGATTTTGTTAACGGCTGTGAGGAGCCATGTGTTTAATCCGTTAAAAATGTGATGTTTAGCATGAAAATTTAATACTAAAAATTTGGTCAAGTCGCTGATTTTCAGTAATTTTATGGTATCATACCACACATAAAACTATGCTGATTTTCGAACTACTTGACCAAAATGAGGGCATCTGCCGGAGAATATCCAAAGCCGGCAAGAAGACAGACCATGTCAGTCGGTTCTGGTATGATTATTAATGACGTACTTCGCTGTGAAAGTGAGTGAATTTATCATGCTCCTGCTGCGGCAAGCCCTCCTTCTCCTTCTGAGCACGGATTGCCTTGACAAGAAAAGCTGTATTACGACCCAGATTACGCATGGTCTGAAGGCCTTCGAGATCATCTTCTACATCCTGGGCTGTAAAGCCATGTACCTCGTTCCAATAGGTTGAGGAAACAACGGGCATTGAGCACATTGTGAAGAAGTGGTTGATGTCATCAAAAGCAGATGTGCTTCCTGCCCGACGTGATGAAACGACTGTCGCTCCAATCTTCTGATTGAGATTGATTGTGCCGGATGTACTGTAAAACAAACGATCCATAAAAGCATGAAGTTGGCCATTCGCTCCGGCATAATATACCGGAGTACCTACAATCATGCCATCAGCTTCTGCCAGTTTTGGTGCTGTTTCATTTACAATATCGTTGAACACACATTTTCCATGCGTGCGGCAATAGTTGCATGCTATGCACCCGCGCACATCCTTATTTCCGACATTAACGCGCTCTGTTGAAACACCATTCTCATTGAGAGTCTTTTCTACCTCGTCAAGCGCACGCGCCACGCACCCCTGCAACTGAGGACTGCCGTTTATAAGAAGAATCTTATATGCTCTTTCGTTCATATTTTATCATTATTTATAATTGATTTAAGAAGGGAGGACGTATCAAAATTCCGATATGCCCTCCCTTAGTATTTGAGTAAGGAATTCCTTATATTTTTCCTTCAAGGAGTTTCTTCGCGAAGTCGTAGTCAGGTTCCTGAGTGATCTCCTCACAAAGACTCGTGCCCATTATATTGCCATCCTCATTGATGACTACAAGTCCACGTGCATAAAGTCCGCGAAGTGGTCCTTCAAGTATCTCAACACCATATTTCTTACCGAAATCGCTGCGGAAACCGCTCGCTGTATACACATTCTCTATGCCATTGGCTGCACAAAAACGACCCATGGCAAACGGAAGATCCATAGAAATACATACAACTGCCGTATTGTCAAACTCAGAAGCTTCCTTGTTGAAGCGGCGCACTGAAGCAGCGCACACATCAGTATCAACGCTCGGGAAAATATTCAGCACTACCCTCTTCCCTTTAAAATCCTTAAGGGTGAGGTCGCTAAGATCTTTGTTCGCAAGCACAAAATCAGGAGCAAGAGTGCCAGCCTCGGGAAAACCGCCGGCGATCTTCACAGGCGTTCCTTGCAATTTTACAGTTTTTTCCATATCAATTTATTAATTATTCTTTGCCAAATTTGGGATTATCTGTGAGTATTTTATTACTTTTCAACATCCTCCGTCTATGCTTTGTTCACAATCACTATATATCTTCATTAATCTTAACATAATTATAAAATGAGACAAAAAGAAGTTAAACAATCAACCGGGTGCTGTGCTCAAGCGTTTATTCTGTAGAAATAAAGGTAAAATTAATTAAGGCACCGACTTTCCGGTTCCACTCAAAACTATTCAATTTTTATGGAAAACACTTGGTCATTCTCCCCTGCCACCTCCACTCCCGTCATAACGGACTCTATATTCAGGATTGCCCAAAAGCTTAATGCCTCCAAATCGGTTAACAAACATTCCGAACTTGATGGATTTAAGAAAATTGAGGCAACAGATATGCCTCTTATTTGGAAATATCTCTCTAAGGAAAAAGGGAGAACAACAGACTTTTCTTATGGTGGAGTCTTAATGTGGGTTGATTATTTCAATTATGAATTTGCAATATATAAAGACACTCTTTTTATCAAGGGAGTGGTGGAAAATGATACCTCAAAACCTGCTTTTTCTCTTCCTGTGGGTGCTCTTCCATTAGAGGAATCTGTCCGGCTTCTCAAGGAGTATTGCTCTGCGAATAATCTTGAACTTGAATTTTCAGCTATTCCTGAATATGCTCTTGATGAGTTTAAATCTCTAAATCCAAGATATGTCGAGGAACTTACCGACTGGGGGGATTATCTTTATAATGCCGCTCCTTTGGCAACTGTAGCCGGGAAGAAAATGAGCAAAAAAAGAAATCATGTCCATCAGTTTGAGAAAAACTGTGATGAATGGCATACAGAATGGATCACAACGGAAAATGCTGATAAAGCATACGCTTTTATGGATATTTTCGATCTGGAGGGAGACTCCACAGAAATGGCAGCTGCCGAGAGAAAACTATCGAGAGATCTGATAATGAGGATGAAGGATGGTGATGACAATCTTAAAGGGATTCTCCTTTATGCTGACGGGGAGGTGTGTGCCTACACCATCGGTGATGTAAAGGGAGACACTTTATTCGTACACGTAGAAAAAGCCACCAGAAAAGTAAACAGCAGTTATGAAATGATCAACTATCAGTTTGCTAAGGCCATGTGTGAAAAATATCCCGAAATAAGCTTTATCAATCGTGAGGATGATGCCGGAGATATTGGTCTGAGAATGGCAAAGGAATCTTACCATCCTGTAGAAATTCTCAAGAAATATAATATACTTTTTTAAACGATACAGAAGGCTTCAGATTATCTTTTTTGATATTTGAAGCCTTTATTTTTTAAATTTCCCCTAATATTGGTTAATTATTATTCTTTTTGTGATTTATTGATTAACTTTGCAAAGATTTTTGACGCCGTTGGAAAACGGCAAGATTTTATTGAATAGAATCCTGATATGAGCGACGTTCTGGTTATCATACCCACATATAATGAAATAGAGAATATACGCAACATCCTCGAAGCTGTCATGAAATATCCTGACGGCTTCGATGTGCTTGTTATTGACGACAATTCTCCTGATGGCACTGCCGAAGAGGTAGAGAAAATGATGAAGAAATATCCGGGAAGAATATTTTTGGAACGACGCCAAGGAAAACTCGGTCTCGGCACAGCCTATATCCATGGATTCAAGTGGGCTCTTGAACGCGATTATGGGTATGTAATAGAGATGGATGCCGATTTTTCTCATAATCCCGATGATTTGACACGCCTCTACCATAATTGCAAAGATAAGGGGGCGGATGTAACCATTGGCTCAAGATATATCTCAGGAGTCAATGTAGTAAATTGGCCGATGGGTCGCGTCTTGATGTCATATTTTGCATCTGCTTATGTAAGGATGATAACACGCATGAAACTGCGTGATGCTACCGCCGGGTTTGTGTGCTACCGCCGACGTGTTCTCGAAGCTATTGATCTGGATAAAATTGAGTTTAAGGGATATGCGTTTCAGATTGAAATGAAATTCAAATCCTGGCTTAAGAAATTCAAGATTGAAGAGTTGCCAATCATCTTCATCAATCGTCAGCTCGGCACCTCAAAAATGAACAGTTCTATTTTTGGAGAAGCGATGTTCGGCGTCATAAAACTGAAATTCGACTCAATCTTCAGAAAACAAAAATAAGAGCGGCTCTTCGCCGCTCTTATTTTTTCCCCTAAAGCCTATTCCCTAATCCCTATAATACAACTGCAAATAACATCTGGCTATAAAATCATAATTCTCCACAACAATCCCGTGATCAGCCGACCCCGGGAAAACAGCATCAGGAAGCCAACCGTTTTTACAGGCATACTTCACAAGATCGGCAGGACAACATCCTCTCACTGTAAGAAGATCTATAGCGTGTGCTGCGGCATACTCTTTGTCATAGCAAGGATTCCCGGGAGCGGCAATACATCTGGCGACATTGCGGGCAATCAGCATTCCACGCTCAGGATCTACCATGAGGACGAAATCTTTCTCCTTTTTCATCATAGGAAGATGCTCCTCCCCTTCCGTCCATCCGAGAGAGTCAATCAGGAAACGATTCATTTCTTCATAGGTTGCGAAGAATTTCACAACATCTCCTCCCGTGGCCTTTGTGAATGCTGTGTAATACTTATGCTCGGCAATCTCCTCCTTGCTTTTCTTCTCAGGAGGCATTTTTCCCTCAATTATCAGATAAAGCCACTCCCCGGTGTATAAAGCAAGAGGTCCGGTGGGCTGTTCGCTCATCGATTTATCAAGCTCCTTCTGGAAATTACGCAATCCCTCCTCTTTGGAAAGGTCAAATCGCCATGCCATTTCCGAAAGCGTCAAGGCAAAAGCCGGAGTCATTAGATAACAATGAAGGAAAAGCCAGTTTCCAAGGCGCATCACCACCTCTCTGTCTTCCTCAGCATGTATCTCAAGTTCATGGGTAAGCCGATAGTCTTCAGGCATAGGAGATTCGTCATACACTCTCTCCAGCTCCCTCCACCATTCATCAGCCCCTTTCAGCAATTCCTCATCAAGGGGATTTCTTACTCGCAATTCCTCGTAGGTCATGCTCAAAACATACCAAACCATGAAGCGGACATCTTCACGATTCAGTTCCGTATGCTGATACTTCTCTTCATTCACCTCATAAAAAGGGAGGATTTTTCCATAGAGACGTTTATTCTCTGTGATAAATGAACGCCATATCCCCGCATCACATATAACGTCCTGATAATATCCTACCAACCCCATAGCCGCTCTTTCCACCACCTTTTCAGGGTAGGAGGGAAAAAGGTTGCGTTCAGAAGCAATCTTGACCAACCTGTTGGCAAGGTCAAGATAGTATTTGTCAGTAGAAGTCTCCTCCGGAGCTGCCGGCTGCCGAAGGATAAATTGCTGCATGGTTATCATAGTTTTTAGGTTTTAGGCTTGAGGCTCAAGACCAGAGGTCAAATCAAGACTTGAGTTTATCTATAAGTTCTAAGGTTGTAAGCTTAACTTGTTCTCCGGTGTGCATATCCTTCACATTAATCACTCCCTCTTCAATCTCGCTTTCTCCGAGAAGGGCGACAAAGGGTATTGCCAAAGCATCTGCATAGCCCATCTGCTTTTTCATTTTGGCGTTATCCGGATACAGTTCACAAGAGATGCCGGCTGCGCGAAGATCTTTTGCAATGACAGCCGCTGCTCTCGCCTCTTTCTCTCCAAAATTTACGAACAGCACCTTCACGCTGCCACTTACGCTTTCCGGATACAGATTGAGTTGATTAAGCACGTCGTAGATACGGTCGGCGCCGAAAGAAATGCCGACACCGGAAAGACCCGGCATCCCGAATACTCCCGTAAGATTATCGTAGCGACCTCCTCCGGTGATGCTTCCGATCTCAACATCAAGTGCTTTGACTTCAATAATCGTGCCGGTATAATAATTCAGTCCGCGAGCGAGAGAAACGTCAATTTCCACCTCACACTTATGACCGAGATTATTAATCCCATCTACTACCTCGCGCAGCTCATCTACCCCTTTAAGTCCGATTTCAGAGCCTGCAAGAAGGTTGGTCAAAACCTCCAGTTTCTCTTCATTACTACCCTTCATCTCAAGAAGAGGCCGAAGTTTCTCAATAGCTTCCTCAGAAATATCCTTGGAGCGTAATTCCTCGTTGACATTCTCTATGCCGATCTTATCGATCTTATCGATAGCCACCGTAATATCCACAATCTTGTCGGCTGCCCCAATCATTTCAGCAATGCCTGAAAGAATCTTTCTGTTGTTGATTTTTATCGCTACCCGTACCTTAAGTTCGCTGAACACCATGTCGATCATTGAAAGGAGCTCTATCTCATTCCAGAGAGAATCGCTCCCCACGACATCGGCATCACATTGATAAAACTCACGGTAACGACCCTTCTGGGGACGGTCTGCTCTCCATACCGGCTGAATCTGATAGCGTTTGAACGGCATCTGAAGCTGACCGCGATACTGAACCACAAAACGGGCAAAGGGCACCGTCAGATCATATCGCAATCCTTTCTCACACATTTTATTGGTCAGCTTCACAAGATTCCGCTCTGCAATTTCCCCATCTTCCACCCCTTTGAGGAAGTCTCCGGAATTGAGAATCTTAAAGAGAAGCTTATCTCCCTCGTCTCCGTACTTTCCCATAAGGGTAGAGAGATTCTCCATCGCAGGAGTCTCTATCTGCTGAAATCCATAAAGACGAAACACTCGCTTTATGGTGTCGAATATATAATTGCGGCGAGACATCTCTACTGGCGAAAAGTCTCTTGTCCCTTTAGGTATTGATGGTTTCTGTGCCATTGTCTTAATTATTTCCGGTTATAGTTGAGGGAATCCTTTCCCAAACATTATTTGTCAACTTTATTGCGAAATTACAAAACTTTTCTCAAAAATGACGCACTTAGGAGAGAGTTATTAGAATTTTACGGATATTTTGATGTTGAATTGCCTGCGAGTTAGATAATTGGGGACAGCATACTGAATGTTGTTGACATCAGTTACCCAATAGTAGCTGTTGACATTTGAAATATCAAACAGGTTAAACAGATCAACACCAATCGTAAGGTCCTTTATGTGACGACGCCAATCGCGCTCCACTACACCCTCCTTAGGGGCGCCAATCAGTTGGTAGGACAATCCAATGTCAACTCTTTTATAAGATGGTGATCGGAAGAATCCCTCATCCCTGCTTCTGTTAGGAGATGTGAGGGTCATTCCGTCTGCAAGAATACCTCTTAGGCTGAATTTCAACTTTGGAAATTTGGGAAAGTAATCAGCGAAATAAAGTGCAACGGAATATCGCTGATCGCTCGGCAGAGGCACTTTAACTCCGTTCAGGGTCTGGCGCGTGTGCATTAGTGAGAATGAGAGCCACGAATCGGAACCCGGAACAAATTGTCCGAAAAGCTTGAAGTCAAGTCCCATCGCATATCCTTTTGAATCGTTTATTCCCGAATAAACCACTTTAAGATTGTCATATTCGTATGATATATAATTCGAGAGATGCTTGTAGTACAGCTCTCCCGTAATTTTAAAAGGACGATTGAAAGCCCGGAAAGTATAATCCGAAGCAAATATGAATTGTAGGCTGCGGGGTGATTTAATATCATTATTCAGTCTTATATTGCCATTCCCAAGATCATCAATCACCGTTTCCCGATATTCCTTGAAGAAAGGAGACTGGTAGTAAAGTCCGGTGGCAAAACGATAGGTCCAATGCACATTATTGGCAGGAGAAAAACTTAAGTTCACACGTGGGGAGACAAGAAACTCCCGGTTGAAGTCCCAGTAGGATGCACGCAATCCGGCGTTTAGGGTGAGATGCATCTTCTCCGTGTCAAAATAAATTGCATCTTCTGCGAAAATCGCGAAGCGATTTGAAGAAAGATCATGCCGCGAAGTAAGGTTATAATAGAGATGTACCCCCTCCGGCGTCGTAGGCAAAGAATAGCCGGCACTGTCGCGCCATTCCCATTCTTTTGTACGGTCTCTGAAATTTTCGTGTGAATAGATCACTCCGTATGCCAGATGATTCCTGCCGGCTGCGGTCGACCCTTTCAATGATGCGGTTATGACGGATGCCTTGAGGCGATTTCGGGAATGCTCCATATATTTCCCGACACCTAATTCCCCTCCTACTCCGTCTGTGCCCCCGGTTCCTGCCTGATCGAGCCAATATTCACCGGAAATATCGTAGGAGACAAATTCATTAGTCATAAAGGCTCCGACTGAGGCGGAGAAAGATGTGGAGCGATTTTTTTTATAATTGAATGAAAGAACCCCGAAATAGGTTTCAAATTTGTCTCGCTCCTCCCCATCGAAATACACCTTGAAATGCTTCACATCTTCAAGAGTGCCAAAAGAGGTCTCTCTGTCTGTCGGCTTAAAATTAAAATGATTTAGGGATATGTTGCCAAGCAGATTTATGGAGAATTTTTCTGTGGGTTTTAATGTGATATTAGTCTGATAATCGAAAAACAGCGGATCATATTCCCCCTTTGTCTGCTGAGAGGCAAGAAGGGAATTGTTTCTCTTCAGACGCAAACCGTGAAGCTGTGTGAACATTCCATGATTTGTACCAAGGGTCAACGCTCCTCCCATCAGGCTTAAATCCACCTGCGCTTCAAAAGCTTCAGGCTCCCGATAAACTATGTCGAGGGCAGATGACATTTTGTCGGAATATCTTGCCGGGAAACCTCCGCTTGAAAACTTGATATTTCCGACCATGTTGGGATTGATAATGCTTAATCCCTCCTGCTGACCGCTCCTCACAAGCTGCGGACGATAGACCTCTACTCCATTTATATATACGGAATTTTCATCGAAAGCCCCACCCCGGACGGAATATTGCGAGCTAAGCTCATTAGACGAATGCACACCCGGCATGGTCGTTATCATTGCCTCGACACTACCCCCGGAGACATCGGGAGAAAGACGGAACGCCTCAGTGTCAAAAGTCTGCATACCGTTAATATTCTGACGGAACCCGGTTACCTCCACAGCGTCAAGTGTGGCATTGTCAGGATACATCTTCACGTTAAAAGTGAGTTCACCCTTTGGATTTATCATTTTATGACTGACTGTCTTGAAACCAATGCAGGAGAAAACAATCTCAAGCGTATCTTTTTCGGCAACAGTAAGTGAATACTGCCCGTTCAAGTCAGTATTCGTACCGATAGAGGTGCCGGCTATTCTCACCGTGCCGAATTCCACCGGTTTATTCTCGTTGTCTCGCACTCTGCCTGAAATCTTCACATTCTCAGCCACACAGGAGAGCGTAAACAACAAAATCGCAAATAGCGTCAGGAAAAGCTTATTCATCAAGAAATAAACGCTTTTTCACCAACAATTATTATCATAAAAATGATGAGGGATTAGTTCAAAATAACTTTCCCTCATCAACGACATTTTAGAGTTTATGTATTTAAGTAATATTAAATAATGTTTTCAATAACATTCATTATTTTACAAGAGAATACTTTACAGAAGGCAATTCTTCCCATTTTTTTATTTTCTTGACTGCATTTTTTTCTGACATCTCTTTGAGAATAATATCACTTAACCCCTTATTTGCAACTTCAAAATAATAACTTTTCCCATTTTCCACTTCAAAAGAGATATCAGATGAAAAGGTTTTTTCTGTCCCTGCCATTGGGTTAGCATATTCCATAGACAGAGAAAGTCTAATCTTACCTTCACCCTCTATTTCTATCTTTCTGAAGCAGTCATTTGAAATAAGAAGTTCATGTTGGATAACGGAAGAGGCTCCCATCTCCTTTTTGATTGATCCATTCAAATCACACAATTTCTCTCCATTTAAAGATATATTCACATCTGAATTACCAACGCTCTTCAAGAATACGTAGACATTACTCTCCGCACTGCCCCAAAAAGCAATAGCAAATAAAAAGAAAAATATTGTCGCAAACTTTTTCATAATTATTTTATTTGTCTGATGAAATGACCTACTTCGATATTATGACCGGAAGTAATTTTAAAGGTAGTACATGCGAGCTCTGCTCCCGGTGCACCCTCTTCTAAAGCCATATATCGATTATCCCATATTTTACCGTTAATCGGTTTAACGGTGCCAATACGGTTATAACTTATTTTCCCTTTCTTTTCCACGGCCTCAAGCACCTCATATTCACTATCAGCATTAATCCCCTCTTTCATTCCAATAGGCACATCGATTACACCATCTCTTACAGCCATAATTGGAGATTTTACCCTGAATACCTCAAAATTGCTCTGAAGATCGCGGATATTATCATCTATTGCTCTTGTACATGCCTTGCGCACCATTATCTCAGGATGTTTCTCACTTATTCCGAGAAATGAAGTGTTTGAGCCTGAAGAGGTAACCTCTCCTATATATTCAAGATGGAAAGTGTCGCGCCCATCCTCAAAAGCCATCTTTTTTTTCTCATCAGGCTTTTGCGTCCACATCTGAGTATAGAATATTTTTGATGCCTCATCATCCCATACAAGCCTGTAAAGGCGTGTATGGAATTTTACCCTGAAACCTTTGATCGACTCTGTTATGCTTCCCAAATTATCACCCATGTCAACAAGTGATTGAGACCCAAGTGCGACACCGGCAAGTAAGCCGAGTCCCCGCAGTATACCCCCTGCCACCTTGGATCGCTTGCCATGATCAATATATGATGCCTCATGGACAAGCACAAACGTATTTCCTATCAAATCTTCACCTGCATCCTCAAGCATAGCAATCCCACGGGCTGATCTTGCAGCTAATTCTTTATCAAATTCAGTGGCATTATAAAGACCTCTGTGCTTTACGAGATCAAGAGAACATTCTCCTGTGAAGATATCTCTATCAAACCACTTCCCGACCAATCTGGATGCAATAGCATTTACTTTTAGCCAATTATCAATATCTGATTCTCCGGTTCCTTTTTTAGGCACTGTAACCACTTTTATGCTTAAATCGTGGTTGTTATATTGAGATGGTGTCTCTATATTGTAGAATTCGTCAATTATTTTTGCGCTATGCTCCTGATCCGTACGACTTACAAGCACACTATACATTGACGGCCGGCGATATTGGGTTTCTATCTCATTTGTCTCTGCAAAAAGTGTCGAAGCAGAGACTATCATAACTACTCCTACGGCGATATATTTAAATATTCTCATAATGCTACGGTTTATATTCCCTAACTTTTAATAATCCCATTGCTCTGACGGCACTTTATCAGCAAGTTTGTTAGACGTGTTAGGATTACTATAAAGAAGAAAACGGTGTTTATCGGTTGTTCCCATTCTGTTTTTTCCAAGTCCACGGATATATTTATAAGCCCTCTCGACCGTGCCGGAATTTTCAAATTCCAAAGGAATTATCACATCTCCGTTCAACGCCACCATACCATGCTTTTCTCCATCTTTAACATAGGCTTTATCACC
The DNA here is from genome assembly GCA_947176915.1 of uncultured Porphyromonadaceae bacterium. GTDB lineage: Bacteria > Bacteroidota > Bacteroidia > Bacteroidales > Muribaculaceae > Lepagella. Next base: position 13,885 of record CAMWSM010000057.1, read on the forward strand.
TGCCAAATGTTGAGCTTCCAGATCTTTTACGGGAGAGGTCGTTACAACTTTATCTGTTGCGAGATTGACAGCATACCACATTCCGTCTTTCTTACTCTTCATCCATAAATGATCGAAAGGTTCTACCGTAACGTAGATATCTTCCCATTGCGGATTAATAAAAATATTTCCATCGCTGTTTATCATACCATAGCCCTTGGAAGTTTTCACTTTCCCTCTATCCGAAACCCATACTCCGGCAGCCTCATATTCAAAGGGAATAACCTCCTTCCCTTCCGTGTTCAGATAGCCGCTTTTGCCTGCCTTATTTGAGGCGGCAAACAACTCTGTCGTATTCTTGGCATGTGGAGGAATAATAACCTTATAGTCCGCTCCGGTAATCTCTTTTCCATCTTGAGAAAGAAGGCCACATCCATTTCCTGAAGTGTAAATATACACCTCCCTACCTCCGGATTCCAACCTACTGTATTCCTTACCTACTCGATTTCCTGAAGGATCGATGAGATAGGCCTTATCACTAAGACAGACAGCAGCCGTGCCATTCTTAAATCCATAGAGATTTTCCTTATTTTTAGCAGCTTCATCTGCCGGATAATATACATTCCTCTTAAAAAGTCTTTTTTTACTCCCATCCAATTTATAATAATTTCCTTCATACTTCCCGCTGTTGCGAATTTCGGTTGCGAGCAGTATTCCATCAGATGGAATAGCAAATAGATTTGCTGAAGTCTGTATTAATTGCTTACCATCAAGATCGAAGAGGAGATATTTATTATATCCTCCGCAAGCGTAAATATAAGGAATATCTGCAGAATTAAGTTTGCTGAAATTCATATCGGTCTGGGAATGCTTTGAATCAGTCTTTGACACATTCACTCTTCCGGGAGCAACATCAAACTCACCCTCCGGATTAAAGAATCCCACTGTAGAATATTTTGCCGGTATCACAACTTTACCTTCATGATACACTCCTTTTTTGGAATCAGCGAGGGTCTTCCCTTTAGCCACCCATACATAACCATCCTTATTGAAGGCTCCGATAAAATCCCACTCAGGTTTTATCAGCACCTTTCCATCTTCCTGAAGATAACCGTATTTATTACCCTGCCTCACAAGCGCCCTTCCGTTGACAAAAGGTCGCGCCTCATCATATTGATGTTTCACCACGACTTTACCGTCGGAATCAGCATAACCATATTTTCCTTTTTTCTCCACAACTTGCAGGTCTGCGAATGCGCAACTTGCAGTTGTAGCGATAAGGATAAAAGCTATAAATAATTTTTTCATAATGAGAGTGGTTAAATCTGTAAGAATATGATTAATGCCATAGGATATTGGTAGAGTCATTATGCTTGGGTCCATTACCATAAGCCACTCCTATCTGACGGGCAGCATCAACCCTTCTTTTTCGAAGATCCAGATCATCTTTATATTTTTCATGAACCTCGAAGTCATACTCCACCTTTACCTGCTTTTTTATCTCCTTCACAAGGTTTTGAGCTTTAGAATATGCCTTCGATGATGGATCTATACGACGGATAAATGAAAATGCGGTTTCTGCTCCTGTCTTGTTTGGATCGGCTGCAAAAGCACGCTCTGCCTCACCTAACAATTTTTCACCTTCACGATCCATGTCAGCCTGATAATACGTAAGGAGATCATGCTCAGCTGCACTATAACCGGATGAACACTGTGGAATAAGGCTGGCATAATACATTGCCTGCTCATAGTCATTCTGTCCGGCTGCCGTGCGAGCCTTGGCAAGAAGTTGCTTATAGTTTTTGTCAAAATACTGGATGGTCTTCTGTTTAGCTCTATCTATAAACTTCCTGAGTCGGTCGTTTTTTCCCGTGATACTGCTTAACGCATTTATATAAGCACGTTGCTCTGAGTTACCTACTCCTTTAAGTTCAAATTCTTCTGTTGCGAAAACTTTATTACCCTCAATGTCCGCAACCGCAAGAGTCAGGACTGTTTCAATTGCCACTTGTTGTGGAGGTCCAGGCAAATGCTCTTTATATACATCTGCAAAACGTCCAGTCAGATAAAACTGTCCATAGTTTTCGTCAGCCGTCACACCATCAAAACTGAGAGCTGCTGTAAGACGTTGGCAGAAAAGACGATTAATTGAAGATGGTGAATCTGTGTCATCAGGGGCAACGACTGCCACGTGCATATCACAGTCTCTTGTTTGCGCACTTACAACTAAGGAAGCGCTCGCGATACAGTGCCCTAATAAAACAAGTGAAAATAATTTATTAAATCTCATATTCGATTTCTGAAACAATTAAAGAATATTTACTTCTCCCCTATAACGAGTTCCGCACTCCCCAAACCATTAGTATAAATTTTTGAAGTAAGACTGTAAGGTTGACCCTGTAGGAATTTACGCAACTGGTTAACAAATTGTCGTGTATCCATAGCTGAGCCGTTAGGACGATAAAGGGGAATTCTAACTTGTTCAAATTTCAATCGAGTTTCACCAGCATCACTAAGGTTATAACGTCCTTTAACTGTGTTTTTAGCCATCCAGTCGTCTATGATATCAGTAAGCTCTTCACCGTTATATTCCTCCTCAAATGTAAGTCCTGAGCCATTATCAAAAAGCTTAACCTCAACAACGACCTCTCGACCATTCTCTGCCATATCATCAAAATGAGCTTGCAGTTGACTAAGAAAATTATCCATCTTTTCTATTACCGCCTCTTCTACAAGTACAGGCACCTCACTACTAAAAGAAGGATCTCCGGTACCTTGAGCTCCCCCAACTTGTTTTTCAGTGTAAGGATCCTTACCTACGATACTGTAAGTAACACTATTCTTGGGACCCGTTGAATTTACTTTCCAATACACCTCTATAATAATATCTGCTTTTGCCGTTTGAAGGAGTTTTTCGCGAGGAGTTTCTGCCAATGAACTTCCTGATGTGCGACTTACAGTCATCATATCTCGGGCAGCCCCCTGTTTAATGGATTTAATACTTTGTCCTAAGTCTTTTACTGGAAAACCTCGTTCAGACATTAGTTCCTGCACCTTGATTATGACATTCATTAGGTCGCTGTTCGTTTTTACCGCTTGTTCATATTCAGCAACATAATTGTCTGCTCCCTGATCTTTGTGTAGAGTCATATATCCATTTTCCGTGCACCAAGGATCACTTGGTACGACAATCAAAGTCGGTTTCTTAGCTTGTCCAAAAAGTTCAGGCATCAAAGCTAAGCAGAGAGTAAGAATGAATACAAATCTATATTTCATAATGATACTTTTCTTTATGCATGAATTATTATTTAGTGTTTAAGGATTCCTTGGTCAATAAGATATTGACGAAGAGCAGCACGATCAACTGTAACTACCGCACCCCAATTTTCCATATCCTTTGAGGAACTCTTCAGACGGGAGTGGCGTTTTTCATCTGCCAGTGAGCTAAAACGCATATAATCCCCACCCTCAGAAAAGAAAGAATTGAAAAATGACTCATAACGTTCTCGTGCATTAACCTCATTGAGAATCGGCTTTTTGTTACATTCCCCACTTCCGGCATTTATACCTTTGAAAATTACGTCGGAAACAGCTGTCTTTCGAGCATTCTCTAAGGCTATAGCTTTGTTTTTCCCTTTTCCCCAAGCCCTCAATGTCTGACTTCCATCATTATGAGTTCCCAAACACTCCGTCTGGAATTGATTATTGACGTATATTTTATCAACCTTCTGTGGAGTCTTGCAACCTATAAGAAATAAGGAGATAAGTATAGAAACTCCAATTATTTTGAAAAATCGCATAATATATCTAAATAAAAATGGGTTAGTTTTTAATATTCATATCCTAATGTCAAACCAAGCATTGAACAGTAGCTACGTTTTTCATTCCTATTTATCAAAGACTGGCCCGTGTAAGTCAATCCTAAAAGAAAAGCTGATCGCTTCTGACCGATTCTAATGCCGACTGTGGGACGCCACATAAATCCATCACGGATAGTACCACCTAAATCCAAACTATAATATGGCACTACATCACGATAACCGGTAGGTATAAAATTACCTCTGATATTGGCGTAAATGGGAAATGACCAACTTATATTTCCACTGCGAACATTGGTATTCTTGATGTAATACCGGCCTCCAAATCCCACACCTATCCTGACATACTCATTGAAACGATACCCTCCGGTAACATCCAATTCCATAACAGGACTATTTTTGGAGGAGATATTCAAGGTATAGGAAGGTCGGAATTCCCCTGCCATCCAAAATCCACGAACGTAAGTGGTATAATCACTGGTTAAGGATTGAGCGGGGGAAGAAATATTCATGCCCGTCAACAGGCATAAAGTGAGAAATATCTTTTTCATCCTAAAGACATCTATAGCTACATTTAACGTAAATAATATTTCTCAGAAAATAGAATTTAATCCTTTTACTACGCCGGCTGCCTGAAGATCCTTTAGCAACTGTTCCTTATTCACGACGATGGTAGCGCTAACTTTCTTTTTCTTATCAACCTTCATTGTTTTTCTTGAATTTGGAACTTCATCTGCATAATTTAACGATGCTCCACCCTCCGAGAAAAAAGAATCAAAAAATTCCGGATGAGAAGCTTCCGCTGCCGCACTTCCGGCAAGAGGTTTTTGAGATTGACGGGTAGCGATATTACTGAAGCCTTTAAAAAGGACTCCATGAACCGCACATTGCTTCAAAATCTGATCTGTCGTCTTCTTACCTGCAGTTACTGTAACATTCACGACATAAGTACCTTGTGCACCGGTAACGCCTGCACCTTTGATTTCATAATCAGGCAGATCATGAGAATACAAACTCGCTGCCCACTGCAGAAGAATAAATAGAACTAAGGTTAAACGTTTCATGATAAATAATTAATCCCGCGAGCTCTCATGGCAGGTAAATATACAAAAAAGCGTGAGAGCCATACCTTTGCTCGTTCCGCTTGTAGAGGCCTTCGCATTGCCCATCGTAGTAGAACGAGCAAACTTGCAGAAGCCTCACGCAGAATATGAACATATACACCGGACATTACACTCGCGCGCTTTGTCCGATGGAAACTTCATATCCACAAGGCATCTACCGTTTGCTGCATTCCTGACTACGATTTGAAAGTTGCGAAGTTTCTACAAGCCAAGAAAGAGCGCCGATAAACGCTTTTCAAATGTCTAATTGACCCACCCACATAACCCACTCTTGGGCTCCTGCAAGGAGGTCTGTTTTAGCAAAATTAGTAATAAATTTTAATATTACAAAAAACTTTTTAATATTATATAATTTTTAACATTTGTAAGCAAAGCAAAAAAAAGAGCAATCTTTCGATTGCTCTTCCTAAGGGGGCGATTACCTA
>CAMWSM010000058.1 GCA_947176915.1 uncultured Porphyromonadaceae bacterium
ACCAGCCGACAGAGACGCAAAAATTAAGGCATCCAAAAAAGGATGCCTTAATTTTATTTACATAAAGGAATGCTTTTTCTACGTTCGGAAAATTATTCCGAGTCTTTCCAGGTGTAAGACTCATTTATCGTCAGAGGCACTTTCTGTAAAATTCTATCGGAAGACGTGCCAATGAGAATCTCAAACTTACCCGGCTCAACAGTCCACTGCTTAGTGTCGGGATTATAAAATGCAAATGAATCCTTACCAAGAGTAAGATTGGCATTCACAGTCATTCCGGGAGCAACTTCCACTTTGTCAAACGCCTTCAATTCCTTCATCGGACGGTAGACACTGCTTTCCATATCATGCACATAAGCCTGAACAACCTCAGCCCCCTTCATCTTGCCGATATTCGACACAGGCACCGTAATGGTAATATTGCCTCCCGCTGCCATATCATCAGCAGTTACAGAAGCCTTGCCAAGCTTAAAATCCGTATAACTCAAGCCATGTCCGAATGCATAATTGACATTCCCGGGTTTAAGCTTATCTGTATAGCGATAACCTACATCCAGACCCTCCTTATAATGCACATCGCCATTCACGCCGGGATAAACGGCTGAATCTCCTGCGGCATGAGGAGCATAATCCTTAAGGTCTTTTGCGAAAGTCATAGGAAGCTTGCCGGAAGGATTCACAACCCCAAACAAAACATCAGCAATCGCATTCCCTGCCTCCGACCCTATATACCATCCCTGAACTATGGCAGCCACCTTATCCTTCCACGGCATCGCGTAGGCATTGCCCGTAAGATTAACGACTACTGTATTAGGATTGGCGTTGGCCAGTGCCTCGATCACCTCATCTTGCCCGTAGGGAAGATTATACTCTTTACGGTCCGTTCCCTCCGCATCCTGATGATCCGACTTATTCAGGCCCCCGACGAATATAACCATGTCAGCATCCTTCGCTGCCTTAATCGCATCTGAGATCAACTCCTTCGGGCTACGGCTGTCCTCTAAGTTCTGGCCGGTCTTGACTCCATTATATTCACCGGTAACATCCCCTACATAACCTCGCTCATACACCACTTCTATCCCTCTTTCCTTGGCATAATTCTTTATGCCGTCAAGTGGCAGAGTCTCGCGCTGCACCTTCAATGAGGAGGAGCCACCCCCTACCGTCATCATCTTTATGGCATTTTCCCCAACCACCAAAATTTTATTCACATTCTCCGGCACAGGCAGCAATCCTTTCTTATTTTTAAGAAGGACTATTCCCTCTCCTCCAATGCGGCGTGCGGCAGCATAATGCTCATCACTGTTAAGCGACCCGTACGGACGATTGCGGTTCATCTCCGTGCGCATTATCAGACGCAAAACTCGCGCAGCCTTATCATCCAGATCCTCCATAGGAAGCTTCCCCTCCTCGAGAAGTTTCAGATAGGGTTTGGCGAGATAATAATCATCGTAGGCATTGCTGGCACCCCAATTCAATCCGTTGGTCCACGACCCGAACTCCATGTCAAGTCCGTTGCGTGCAACTTTCTCCGTATTATGCACCGCTCCCCAGTCGGAAATAGCCACCCCGTCAAATCCCCAGTCTCCTTTGAGGATGTCAAGCAGCAACACCTGATTCTCACAAGCATGATCGCCGTCATATTTATTATATCCCGGCATTATAGCCCACGCATCTCCCTCAGTGATCGCTGCCTTGAAACCCGGCAGATAGATTTCATGCAGCGTACGGTCGTCGACAAGCACATTGACGTGATCTCTGTCCTGCTCCTGATTATTGAGAGCGTAATGCTTAACACAGGCTGCCACCCCGTTCTCCTGCACACCCTTGACGTAAGGCACCACCATTCTCCCGGCAAGATAAGGGTCTTCACCCATATACTCGAAGTTGCGTCCGTTTAGCGGAGTGCGGTAGATATTTACCCCGGGTCCGAGAAGCACATTCTTATTCCTGTAACGCGCCTCCTCTCCTATCGACTTCCCATACAGCAGCGCCATGTCGGGATTCCACGTAGCCGCCAGACAAGTCAATGCCGGAAATGCCACGCATGAATCGTTCGTTGCACCTGCTTGTTCCCATTCATCCCACAACACATCCGGGCGAATCCCGTGGGGACCATCCGTACACCATATCCCCGGGATGCCTAATCTCTGCACGCCCGGCGAACTGAATTTACTTTGGGCATGAATGATTCCTACCTTCTCAGCGGCAGTCATTCTCGAAAGCGCATCCTTTACCCGAGCCTCCAGAGGTTGCGTATCGTCAAGATATATCGGTGTCGCTCCCGTCGCCGAGAACAGTCCGCCTGCCATCATCGCGACAGCAACCACCGATTTAGTAATATCGTGTAGTTTCATTTATCAAGTTTTATCGCTTTAATATAATTCTCATGCTTCAGCATATTTTCTGCCTTGGCATTCTCCACATACTTATTCAGCAAGGCCTCCCCCTGCTCCTCGGAGCAAAGCTTGCGAGCCTCCCTTATCTCTCCGTAAGAACCGCGCGGAGCCTCTACGAACGCAACAACACTCTCCCAGCCCTCCGGAGCCCCAACCCCCGTCATGCTGCTGTCGTTTATCTTCTTATAGGGCCAGAATGTATAACCTATGTTGTTGGCTCGCATAACGTCAACAAAGTCTGCCATCCACTCATCCGTATTATGCCCTATCTCTCCCATATACATGGGCAGACCCACGGAGTCTCGGAACGATATATAGCTCTCTATAGCCTCTTTTGTAGCAGGACCGCCATAGCGATGACACGTGTAAAGGATATTGTCATCAAACTTGGAATCCTTGAAATTGCCAAAATAACTGTTCCATTGCGGTCCCCCGAGAAGAACAATATGATTCTTATCATTAGAGCGAATCCGGCTCACCGCCCGCTTATACAATGGCTCAAGTGAGGCATTGAGAGAATCTCTCTCCTCACCCTCCCAATAGGTAGCCACAGGCTCGTTGGCAAGCTCATATCCTAATATCACATCTTCTTCGGCATACCGCTCCGAAATAGCCCCCCAGATATCAAGAAATTTTGCCTGCGCCACTGAATCGGTCATAAGCCAGGGATAGCCATAACTGTCGTCGATATTATCACCCGTCTGTCCGCCGGGGCAATCGTGCATGTCAAGAATAAGGCGAAGATTATTGCTACGGGCCCACCTGATGCAGCTGTCAAGACGCCGAAAACCCTCCTCCGGATCATTAAGACCCATATAATCCTCGTTAGTGAAAAGCTTATAATGGAAAGGCACTCTAACCGTATTCGCCCCCGTCGAGGCTATGAATTCAAAATCTTTCTCAGTTATATAGTTATCTTTGAACTCCTGCCAAAAACGTGCCGCTTTCGTCGGGCCCACGAGCTGACATAAGGCTTCATTTATCAGTCTCGGAGAATTGATCTTTGAAAATCCGAACATATATCCCTCCGGATTAAGCCAATTGCCGAGATTGGTCCCCTTTATATAAAATTTCTCTCCTTTGGAGTTGACAATATCCTCCCCTTTCACTCTCAGGAAATCTTTAGCAGAGGGCTGGGAAGCCTTGTCGCGGCACGAAACCGCGACAAGACAAAGAACCGCTATCAACCAAATTTTATCAATCTTACAAATCATATATCAAATGTTAGGCATGTTCCATACTTTAGTTGCCGTGCAGTTTGCCTTTACTTTCTGATCGCCGACAGAAAACTCAAACTCACCCTCTTCAATGGTCCACTTCCCGTCATAATTTACAAAGGCAAGGTTGCTGGCAGGAATCTTGAAATCCACATTCTTGCTTTCTCCGGGATTCAGCGACACCTTGTCGAAGCCTCTTACCCTAAGCACGTCGGGAGTGATCGAGGCTATAAGGTCGCTGCTATAGAAGATAATCGGCTCCATTCCGGCTCTATCTCCCGTATTGGTAACTTTTACACTTACAGTAATCTCATCTTCCGGAGTAAAGTTCTGTTTGTCAATAGTAATATCGGAATATTTGAAAACAGTGTAGCTCAAGCCGAAGCCGAAGGGCCATTGCACGTCAATGTCGGCTGCATAATTATAAGCCCCGCTCATAGTCGGCACTGACTCACACGGCTTATGGTCGTAAGTGGCGAGTGAGTTTATCCATTTCGGATAAGTGTAGGGCAATTTGGCGCTGAAATTTCTCTCTCCGCTAAGCAACTTCGCAAGTGCGTCCCCGCCATAATTTCCCGGCAGAAGAATATCGACAATAGCTCCTGCCAGAGGTTCTATCTCGCGAATGATGCGCGGACGTCCCTCATTAAGGATCAACACTATCGGCTTGCCGGTCTTTGCCAGAGCTTTCACAAGGGCTGTCTGATTGGCGGAAAGATTAAGGTCATTAGTGTTGCCGGGTGTCTCGCAATACGAGTTCTCTCCTATACATGCAACGATCACGTCTGCCCCTCGGGCGGCTGCGACTGCTCTTTCAATCCTCAGATTCTCCTCAGCTTCCCATTTGCCATACTCCTCCACATAGTCCATTCCCTGCTCAAGAATCACGTTAGACGCTCCGTATTCATTGCATAGGGCCTCATAAATAGTATTATAACCTTCGTGATACACACTCTCGTTAGTCCCCTGCCATGTATAAGACCATCCCCCGTTGAGAGAACGCATCGTGTTGGCATTCGGTCCTGTCAGGAGAATCCGTTTCCCTTTGGCAAGCGGCAGAAGATTATTCTCATTCTTCAGCAGTATCTCGCTTTGCGCTGCCATTTCAAACGACTTCCGGGCGTGTTCCTTGCTTCCGAAGAGTGGATAATCTGCCGGGTTGGTGGCAGGATGCTCATAAAGCCCGAGGCGGAGCTTGAAACGTATGATGCGGCTAACGGCATCATCTATTCTATCCATCTTCACCTTCCCTTCATCCACCAACTGCTTCAGCAAGGTGCAGAACTCCATATCGTATGGAGTCATCGACATGTCAATGCCTGCATTGATCGCAAGCATGATGGCTTCCTTATAGTCAGCGGCAATCTTATCTCGTTTCCATAGATTGTGAATATCCGCCCAGTCGGTAACGATCATGCCGTCCCAGTTCAAATCCTCTTTGAGCCACACCGTGAGCATCTCATGATTGGCATGGAAAGGCAAGCCGTTGTTTATGCCTGAATTTACCATAACCGACAACGCGCCGGCTTTTATCGCCATCTTGAAAGGCTGGAAATATTTCTCACGCAAGTCGACCGGATTGATCGAGGTCGGAGTGCGGTCTTTTCCGCTCACCGGGTTTCCGTATGCCATATAATGCTTCAGGCAAGATCCCACATTGTTGACCCCTATGTGATTCGGATCATCCCCCTGATAGCCTTTCACCATCTCCACAGCCATCTCCCCGTTGATATACGGGTCTTCTCCAAAACTCTCCCATATACGGCTCCATACAGGATTCCTCCCCAGGTCCATGACCGGATTATATACCCAGGGAATTGAACTTGCTCGCGATTCGTAGGCGCATACAGCCGCCCCCTCCCTGACAAGATCCCTGTTGAAAGAGGCTGCCATATTTATCTCCTGCGGGAAAAGGGTGCCACCTATCGTATAAGTCGTGCCGTGATTCTGGTCAACTCCAAAAATATCGGGCACCCCTATATATTTCATCGATGCTTCCTGAATGCCGTTTATAAGTCTGTACCATGTCTCCCGGTCCTGAGCATGACCCTGTGCCGTGTTCAGGATGGAGCCGACACGATATTTATTGAAAACCGTGTCAAGTTTAGCATCATCAAGTACGACTTTTCCATCCACAAGACTGTCGGCGCAGACAAGATCCACCACAACCTCACACATCTGTCCGACTTTATCCTCAAGGCTCATCCCTGAGACAATCTCTTTTACCTTCGTTTCAATATCACGGTCGACAGGGATAGCGGGTGAGCCATCGCTTCCTGCGCCTCCCCTTCCACAAGAGAGGATGCCTGCAGCAAGAACGCCCGTCAGTAACAACTCAATCTTTCGCATATTAAATTTTTTAGGTTAATTTTTATTGCAAACTTACGCCTTTTTAATATCCAAACCGGAAGCATTAAATCGTTAGTAAATTATTATCACCCCCCATCTTCACTATTATACTGTAAATATGAATTTTACACTCATACAGATATTTTGAATAAGTAAATTTTCAAGAAAAGAAAATACCGGCATAAACTGTTAATATATCTTAAAAAGATTTGTTTCTTTACCCTATTCTTTTTAAATTTGTATCAACAAACTAAACCTGCATTTCTTACCCTGCTCATGCCAAGAAAACTCATCATTATAATCCCTCTTTTCATATTTCTCTTATTAAATGCGCTTCATGCAAACGGAGCTAAGACTGCCATTGCCAGGAACGAACCCCTTCTGAGCCGCCTCGACTCAATTCTTTCAAATCATTTCAGATTAGTCAACGAAAAGGAGATCAGAATAGATGGATTGAAAGAGACTTTAAAACGCACTAAAACCGGGCGCGACAGTCTTGCCCTTACACGCCAGCTTTACGACGAATATCTCGTCTATGATTCCGATTCCGCTCTTTTATTTGCCGACCAATCCCGCAGCATCGCAGAGAAAATCGCGCCCGAAAACTATAACCTTATTACGGAATGGAAACTCAACCAGGCTTTTCTCTTGACCGTGCAAGGGTTATATGATGCCACTCTCCGCCTACTTTCCGAAATAGATGCCCAAAAACTTAACAATGAGACCAAGGCGCTGTATTTCAATACATACGCCTATCTCCATTCCATGAGTTCGGTTTTTGTCGACAGCGATAAGAAACTTAAAGAGGAGGAACTGAGAAAAGCGAATATCTATCGCGACTCAATTCAACAGATAAAGAATCTCACCACCGACGAATGGCTCTGGGTGCCGGTTGCCCTCAATATCGACAACCCAGGTGCCCATATATCCGAGGTCGATGTTACTGCTTTACAGAAATCGGTAGACAACAACACCCTCCCGTCGCGGAAAAATGCCATAAATGCCTACTGGCTGAGCCGTTACTATGAATCCATGGGAGATGAGGTGCAGATGGTGAAATATAAGACGATGGCTGCCATTTATGATGCCCGCATTGTAAACCGAGAAATAGCCGCCCTTCAGGAACTCGCCCAATATCTCTTTGATAATGAAGATCTGAACAGAGCATACACTTACCTCATATATGCGGTCAATCAAGCAAATCTCTATCACAACCGTTATAGAATCGTAAGTCTGTCCGATGCCCTTCCCTCAGTGAGGGATAAATATAAAAATGATCTGGAGAAAAGAGACCGTCGACTATCCCTTATGGTGTGGGTGCTTGGTGTCCTCTCTTTTTTCTTGGTAGGGTGTATTGTGTTCATAATATTTGAGTTCAATAAACTTAAGAAAATCAGGAATCTCCTCAAGAAAGCAAACGGCGAACTGAGTGTCTCTGTAAAACAACGCGATAAAGCCATCTGCCAGCTCGAGCAGTCAAACTCCGAACTGCATACCCTCAACAAGGAATTGCAGGAAACCAATACGCAGAAACTCAGTCTGCTCGCATACGCCTTCAAACTGACCGCCCACTATATAAATACCCTCGAAGACTATCGGAAAAAACTCCTCAAGAAATATAAAGCAAAACGTTTTGACGAACTTGGAATCCTTATTAACGACCCGGAGTTAATTAAAGAACATTATCAGGGATTTTACGCTGATTTCGACAAGATGGTGTTATCCCTTTTTCCGAAATTCATTGAGGAATACAATGAGTCTGCCTCTGCGGAGAATCAGGTGTCGCCGGAAATGGTGAATAAGACAAAAATCCTGAACACACGCCTTAGAATACATGCCCTGCGTAAACTCGGTGTGTCCAAAAGCTCCGATATCGCCGGGATGCTAAATGTCTCCATACGCACCGTCTACAACAACAAGACCGGCTCAACAGGCTTGAATCAAGAGGAAAACTCTAATTAATTAAACACTGTAATTTACCTACCTGCTAAGATATATCCCTGTTTAGCAACACATTAACCTTATTATACTTTACCTTTCCACTCTCCTCTCTTCTTTATGATATAGGATTTGCTAATTTTGCGATTGTCAAGAGTGGCGGAAGATGAAATTCATCCTCACCACACTCCTCAACAATAACAATTTTAAGCAACCTCTCATAATGAAGAAATCTACCCTGATATCAATTGCTGCCCTCCTCTCATTTTGCCTCAATATGGCTGCCGGATGCGGAAGCAGTAATAACGATGAGCCGAAACCGGCTGCCGGAGCCGTCGTTGTCTCCCTAACCCCGGAGGCACTCTCCGCAGGGCCGGAAGCTTCGGTCCTGGAACTCTCCGTGAAAGCCAATGCCGATTGGGCGATAAGATGCGATGCCGACTGGCTCACGCTCCGTCCGTCGGGAGGTCTGAAAGACACCGAGACAAAAATCCAGATAACTCTTAAAGCCAACACCTCTATGGAAGAGAGGTCGGCTACCATAAATATTGTCTCCGGTGGAAAGGATATAAAGACAGTCTCCCTGTCTCAAGGTTATGTAATGAAAGCCACACCCTCTCAATCCTCTCTTTATATGGGAGGTCAGGAATCCACCGCTTCTCTCTCCATAACGGCTAATGGCGACTGGTCTCTCTCTTCTGAAGCGGAATGGATCACAATCTCCCCCGCTAAAGGGAGCAAAGGAGACACTGCCGTAGAAATCAAGGCAGCCGCCAACTCCACTTCATCCAATCGCGAGGCAACTCTAAATCTGCTTTGCGGAGAATCTAATTCCGAGATTAAAGTGACTCAGATGAGCGATGCCATCAATGTGCCGGAGGGTTACAATCTGGTGTGGAGCGATGAATTTAATTCCGGTTCCTCTCTCGGCAGCGACTGGGTTGCCGAGAACTGGCCTGCAGGTTATGTCAACAACGAATTGCAAATCTACACTTCAAAAGCGATCGACGGCAAAAAGACTATCGAGATCAAAGATGGTTTCCTGAATATCACCTGTTTCAAGGCTTCCGATGGCAAAATATATTCCGGGCGTGTAAATGCGCGTCCTTCCACAGGATGGCTTTACGGTTATTTCGAAGCCCGTATTCTCCTTCCTGTAGGAAAAGGCACATGGCCCGCTTTCTGGATGATGCCTTCCAACGTTGACTGGAACACAAACGGCTGGCCTAAATGCGGGGAGATAGATATTATGGAGGAAGTGGGCGCAAATCCCGATTACGTTTCCTCATCCCTGCACACCGAGAAATACAATCATACCAAAGGCACTCAGATCACCCATGAGATGAAATGTCCGGGAGCGGAAACATCATTCCACGTATACGCTCTCGAATGGACGGAAGATGAGATAATCACCTACGTTGACGGCAAGGTGCAGCTCAGGGCATCGAAAGCCGCCTTGGGAGCCTCCCATGATTGCTGGCCCTTCCACTACGCATTCTATCCTATCCTCAACCTTGCATGGGGTGGCGACTGGGGTGGATATAAGGGTGTAGATGAAAACGCGCTTCCTGCAACCATGAAGATTGACTATGTGAGAATCTTCCAAAAGTGATTATTCTACGCCTCTAATAAGAATTCCAAATGTAATAAATATAATCTTACTAACTTAACCAGATTCCAGATGAAAAAGTTAACCTTATTTATCATCGCGATGTTGACGTGTCTGGGGCTATATGCTCAGGATGTCAATGTCTCGGGAACAGTGGTCTCGGCGCTTGACGGAGAACCCCTGATCGGAGTTACAATAACCGTGAAAGGCACGACTATCGGCACTTCCACCGATGTAGACGGCAACTTCATTATCAAGGCTCCTGTCGGTTCCTTCCTCTATGTCTCCTACATAGGCTACACGCCTCAGGAGGTAAAGGTAAAAGGGCCCCAGTCAGGTCTGACCATCCAGCTTATCGAGGATACCCAGATGCTTGACGACGTAGTGGTTGTCGGTTATGGCACTCAGAAAAAGAGCGTCGTCACTGCTGCCATCTCAAAGGTAGGTGAAGAGACTCTTGAACAGACTCTCCCCACCAATGTGCAGAACGCATTGAAGGGTGTTACTGCCGGTGTAACCGCCACTACCGCTAACGGTCAGCCGGGTTCAGCCGCTCAGATCCGCGTACGTGGTGTCGGAACAATCAACAACTCAAATCCTCTTTATATCGTCGACGGTATGCCTATCGACGGTGGCATTGATTATCTTAATCCTGCCGACATCAAGAGTATCGAGGTGTTGAAAGATGCCGCATCAGGCGCTGTCTATGGTGCGCGTGCAGCCAACGGCGTTATTCTCGTAACGACCAAGAATGGTGTCGAGGGTCGTGCGAAAATCACGTATGACTTCACCTACGGCTGGCAGTCCAAACTCAGATCCGTGGATATTCTCAATGCCACTCAATATGCGCTCATGAAAAATGAGGGATACATGAATATCGGACAGCCTGCTCCTTACGCAAATCCTTACAGCTACGGTGAGGGTTACGACTGGCAAGGCGCAATCTTCAACGACAACGCTCCCTTGATGAATCACCAGCTCTCCATTTCCGGAGCAAGCGAGAAAATCAACTATTTCCTGTCGTTCGGCTACTACAACCAGGAGGGCATCATCGGTGGCAACTATAATCAGTCAAACTATAATCGTCTGACACTGCGTTCAAACAATATCTACACCCTCTTCGACGACGTGAAGAAACGCACATATCTCAATAAATTTGTGCTTACCACTAATCTCTCCTATGCCCGTATCCATTCCAAGGGATTCGGAGGTGGCGGCGCTTACTATGGCGCTCCCATAACCAATGCTCTCAGTATGTCCCCAATGCTGACTCCTACCCTGAAACCGGGTAGTGCGGAATATCAGCAACAGATGGATTACTATGCAGGCAACGATAAATATGTTCCCCGCTATGACTCCGCAGGCAATCTCTACACCGTTCCCGAAGCTTTCGGCGGAGGCTATCAGGAGCTCACCAACCCATTCTACGGATGGTCTTTCCCGGCTGCATACAACTGGAGCCATAAGCTCGTTGCCAACATCATAGGCGAACTTTCAATTTGGGATAATATCAAATATCGAATCAGCTTCGGCGGCGACCTCTCCTTCTGGGGGAGCGACAGCCATTCCGAACCGAACTATTACAGCAACCTCAGCAACGTTGATGCCATCCACGCCACTGCTTCCGCAAGCTCAAACCGCGGTTGGGCATGGCAGGTTGAAAACCTCCTCCTTTATGACAAGGAATTTGGCGAACATCACATCAACGTCGTTCTCGGTCAGTCTGCAAAGCAGAACACCGGATGGTGGATCTCCGCCTCTGCAAACAAACTTTACAACTTCGAGAAACCTTGGGTGACTGTAGCGCAAGGCTCTCCCGGTGATGCCGACGGTGGCAACCGTACAGGTAACGCAGGGCCCGACTCCGCATGGCCTAAGCTTCTCTCATACTTCGGACGTGTATCTTACGACTTCGGAAGCCGCTACATGGTGCAGGCTACTGTACGCCGCGACGGCTCCTCTCGATTCGGTGCAAATCACAAATGGGCAACATTCCCCTCATTCTCCGCCGGTTGGAACATCACCAACGAACCTTTCCTCCAGAACCGCCCCACATGGTGGAACAACACCAAACTTCGTGTGTCCTGGGGTAAGAACGGTAACGAGGCCATCGGTGATTTCCGTTACACTGTCCTGACAGAAGGCAACAACAACTACTACTTCGGTCCTGAAGGATCAAGCCAGACTTACGGTTCTAAAGCCTCCGGTCTGCCCAATCCCGACCTCAAATGGGAGGAATCATCTCAGACCGACATAGGTCTTGACCTGGGCTTCCTCGACAATTCTATCCAGTTTACTTTCGACTGGTATAAGAAGCGCACAACCGGCATGCTTATGACCATGCAGATTCCGACCTACGTGGGTGAGACCGCTCCTATCGGCAACGTCGGCACAATGGATAATACCGGTATTGAGATGGAACTCCGCTGGGCTCACACATTCGGCGATTTCGAGGTGAATCTGGGTGGAAACCTTTCATACGTGAAGAATAAACTCGTCAACCTCGGCAACGCCGACGGTTGGATGAGCGTTGAGAACAATGCCACTGCAGGCGATATCGCCCGCGCTATGAACGGCGAGGTGTTCCCTTATTTCTATGGCTATAAGACTGCGGGCATATTCCAGAATCAGGCTGAGGCGGACGCATACAACGCCAAATACGACATCTCTCCCTCTCAGACATCTTATTACGCCACTCCGGGCGACGTAATCTTCGTTGATACAAATAACGACGGAATAATCAACGCAGACGACCGCACTAAGATCGGAAAGGGTCTTCCCGACTGGACTTACGGTTTCAACGTAGGATTGGGTTGGAAAGGATTCCAGCTTACGGCATACTTCCAGGGCGTATGGGGCAACCAGATTTATGACGCCTCACAGCGTGGCGACACTCCTGCGAAGAACCTTCCAAAATGGATGCTCAACCGCTGGACCGGTGAGGGCACCTCTAACAAAATTCCTATCTATCGTCTCAGCGACACTCGTAACTGGCAGAGTTCAGACCTCTACATCCACGATGGAGCATATCTCCGTTGCGCCAACCTGACTCTTTCTTACACTCTTCCTTACAACATCGTGAAGAAAATCGGATTCGACAATATCCGCGTGTTCGTAATGGGTGAGAACCTCTTCACTGCCACAAAATATCATGGTTTCACGCCTGAGGTGGGTGATGGCACAAACATCGGCATCGACTACGGCAACTATCCGGAGGCTCGCACATTCTCTATCGGATTCAATGTGTCAATCTAATCTTTTAATCTCTTACTAAAGATACTATCACAATGAAACTAAATAAATATATCCTCTCTATCGCGCTTGCAGGCTTGGGATTGGGTCTGAATTCCTGCGGTTCCGAATGGCTGGAAATAACCAACAACACACAAGAGCCGGTAGAGGACTACTATACCAAAGAATCCAATATCCAGCAGGCTATAGTGGCCGCCTACGATCCCTTGCACTGGTTTGATTACGCCAACAACTATTGCGGAATCAACATCTATCCGGAAGTTATCGCCGACCAATGTTTCCCCGGCGGCGGTGATGTCAACGATATGAACCAATGGAAGATGGTGTTCAATTTCAATGTTACCCCTACTGTCGTGCTGAGCACCAACTATTCCAACGCCTATTCAGGCGTGAAGCGTTGCAACGATGCCATCTATTACATGTATAACTATTGGAACCCTACAACTCAGCAGGAACTTGCCAACAGAGATTACTATGAGTCGCAGGCTCTCGCTCTCCGAGCCTTCTTCTATAACTATCTCTGGCATTGGTGGGGCAACATCGCTTACTATACGGAGAATCTCGGAGGAGATTATCTCGCTCCGCAGTATTCCGCCGATGAGGTGTATGAATTTATCATGGACGACCTGGAGAAGGTTATCGATCTGAATTGTCTTCCCGAGAAGTGCTCAGGCGACGAGTTAGGACGTATCACCAAACATTTCGTCTATATGCTGTACGCCGAAGTGGTGATGTATCAGAACGACTCTTCACGCAAGCCTACTGCCCTCAAATATATGGAGGAGATCATCAACTCAGGGAAGTATCAGCTCATGGCGGATTTCGCATCCATCTGGGACGTTACGGGCGAATGGTGTGACGAATCCGTATTCGAGATCAACTACTCTGACTATCTCGGCGCCCGCAACTGGTCGTGGGGTGGAACTGCAGGCGGAACAGTGGTTCCCTGTATGATTCTCCCTCGTGGATATGACTCTTCCGACGGCATCCACGACAACACAGGCTGGGGATTCGGCACAGTACGCCAGTCTACTTACGATTCATACGATCCAAAGGACACTCGCCGTGATGCCTCTATCTGGAAACCGGCTCCCGGCTCTTATAAAGAGGGCTATCAGGATACAGGTCTCTTCCTTGCGAAGTATGCCGGTATAATCGGTGGCAACTCCGGTCAGATTGCGGATGCTGTGTTGAACTATAATAACAACCTCCGTCTCTACCGTTATTCCGAGGTGCTCCTTAATGCTGCTGAACTTGGCTCGCCGAATGCCCAGGCTTATCTTGATCAGGTTAGAGCAAGAGCCGGACTCGGCTCCGTCCCTGCCACTCTCGACAACATCATTCAGGAGCGCGCATGGGAATTTCTCGGTGAAGGAAAACGCTACTGGGATCTTATCCGCACAGGGCTTGCCAAGGATTATCTCGTAGCTGATACGGATATTGTTGACGGCAGAACAGGAAACTATACCGACAATAAGAAGTATCTCCCCTTCCCGCAGGATGAGATCGACAAATGTCATGGCACTCTCAAGCAGAACGACCAGTATTTCCAGTAAATTCCTCCATCAAATATAAAGTGTAAAAATGAAAACAACCAATAAAATCTTCAGGAATTGTGTTATGGCGAGTGCTGTTCTCGCCATGACCTCCTGCGCGGGGGAACATATCAACGAGCCATCAATGGCAGGGATTCCCCAAGCTTCCGATTATCAGATTGGCATCACTGTTGATGATCTTAATAATGTTGAGCTCAACATCCTCGATAAGAACGGCAACAAGGCTGTCGGCGTATATCCTATCTGGTATGTGAATGAGAGCACACGCCCCTCTACATCTCTGACTTATCGCGATCTCATCACCATAGCGGGTGAATATCCCGTAGAGATGAAAGTGGGCAATTCCAACGGTGTTTCGGATGGCTCTGTAACAGGAACTATCAGGATAGACAAGACAATATTTGATTTCGCTCCCTACATGCGTGGTCTGACGGACGGCAGTTCTAAGGAATGGGCTGTCGATGGCACAAAGGACGGAAACATGGGATGCGGCCCGGATACGAATGATCCTACCGGATGGTGGAACGGCGGTCCCGGTGCGAAAGAGGCTGAGGGTGTGTATGAAAATATCCTTATCTTCGCTGAATCAGGTTCTGAAACCGGGGGCAACTACACATTCGACCCCGGCACGGCAGGCACTTTCTATGTCAACACCGGCGTGCATTCTCTTCCGGGATATGTTGTTAACAATCCCGACGACGGAGCCGACTTCCGGGTTGCCTCAGGCGTGGTGGAGTCTACTTTCACCCTCTCTCCGGAGGGCGCTAACCTTTATCTCCTCCTCCCTGCCCACACCCCGTTCCCTTACGTTCCCTCGGAGGCAGGATTTGATAGTCCTAAGTACAGGATTGCAAATTTCAGCAGAAATGAGATAACCCTCGTCCAGGATCTCGAAGGTATATCCTGGCAATATATCATTGCGCCGAAAGCTGATGCTGACGTAACCACCACCGGCTTCAACTATAATTACGAGCATAACCTCTGGAAAGATGCGGAAATAACCGTGGCTTCCACATGGTTCGCCGATGGAGGCTGGAACGAACTTCCAAACCAGCCTACCGTAACGGTGACTGAAAACAAGGGGATAACCTTCCATACTCCGGCGGAGATGGGCAATGACCAATGGCAGGGTCAGGTGCACGTCGAAACCAACATCGAGGTACACGAAGGCGTAAGCTACGACTTCTCATGCAACGTCAATGTGCCGAAAGCCGGATTGGCGACTGTCAAGGTTCAAAAATTAGGTGATGACGACACTTACTTCACTGCCGACCGTGTTGAGGTGGAACCTAACGGCTCAATCGTATGGTTCTCCGACCTGAAGGGATTCGACGGCACTCTCAAGATTGCTTTCGACTTCGGAGGATATGGCGACTGTGATATCGAGGTCAGCAATATTGTCTTCAAGGAACATCAGTATGATGATGGCACTGTTGTGCCCGCCGCAGCTGCTGCCCCCTCGATTTCTGACAGCGACAATATCTTTGCAAACTTTGAGGTAGTGAAATGCACCACATGGTTTGCCGACAGCAATTGGAATGATGGCGCGATAACGCAGCCTGAAATCATATTCTATGAAGATGGCTATAGCTTCATAGCTCCCGCCGGAATTGGTTCTGACCAGTGGCAAGGTCAGGTGCATGTCTGGACTAACATCGAGACCTCCTCCGAAAACAAATATGATTTCCGCCTTAACATTGAATCCGACAAAGATATCAAGGGCGTTACGGTGAAATTGGTGAAAGGTGATAGTTTTGGTGAAGACAGTTCAGATGACGATGTCTTCTTTGTCGCCGATAGAGTTAATGTTGAAGCCGGCGTTACGTATCTCTATTTCTTCAAGGGTAAACCGGGCATTGACACAAAGAATCTCCAGCTCTGCATGGATTATGCCGGTGCGCCGGAGAAAGCAAACATAACCGTCTCTGACATTAGGATGCAGATAGCTAAATGAATGCTTTAGCGAAATAAGAACTGCTCACATTGCGAATAATTATTTCCGACTATTAATTCAAGAGGGTGCGCCAGAAATTCTGTCGCACCCTCATTCCTAATCCCCCGATCCGCAATGCCTGGGAGGGGATTGCTCCGCAATAAGGTAATTCCCCTCCCAAGCATTAAGGTATTTTTTATTGCGTAGCCCCCACCCCTAAATGATCCGTAATAAGCTCCGCCGCATAATCGCTCGCCACAATATTTCCTAACCTCCGCCGCATAGCCTTATACCCCGCGATCTGATCATCCCTCCGAGGCGATTTCATCAGAAGCGGCTTCAGTTCGCGGGCGATAGAGTCAGGAGTACACAGATGCAGGAGCAATTCCGGGACAATGCTGTTCCTGACAATCAGATTGGGAAGCGAGACATACTTCACATTCAGCAGCTTCTCCATGATCATGTAGGAAAGCCGTTTTCCGTTCGCCCTGTAGCACACCACCTGCGGAGTGCCTACCAAGGCAGTTTCGAGAGTGGCAGTCCCGGAAGTTACTAAAGCCGCCTGCGAATACTTCACTAAAGTAGGAGTAGCCCCGAAAACCACCTGTAATCCCGGATCCTGAGCCACTTCCCGATAGAATTTCTCAGGAATAGCAGGAGCGGCTGCCACGGCATATTGAAAATCCGGGAAACGCTTCGCCGCCTCAATCATCAGCGGGAGATTGTTTCGGATCTCACCTTTGCGCGAACCGGGAAGCAACGCGATGATAGGTTTCTCTCTGTCCCTGAATCCCTGTCGCTCCTCAAAATGTTTGCGCGGGGGAAGATGACCCAACGCATAATCAATCTCCTGAACCGAAGGATTCCCCACATATTTCACCCTATATCCCCGTTCCTTATAGAAATCAACCTCGAAAGGAAGGATGGAATAAAGATGATCCACCCATTTCTTTATTTTCTTTACCCTATACTCTTTCCACGCCCAGACCTTGGGAGAGATGAAATAATCCACTTTGATTCCCAGATTATGGGCATATTTCGCCAACTTGAGATTAAAGCTCGGATAATCGACAAGGATAAGCACATCCGGACGGAACTCATTGATTACCGATTTGGCAGTCTTTAGATGACCCATCAATCTCGGGAGCTTTCGCAAAACTTCCGAGAAACCCATCACATTCATACGATCGTAATGGACAATGGGATTGACTCGGGCGGCCTTAGCCATCAGGTCGCCTCCGAAGAACCTGAATTCCGCTTCAGGATCAAGTTTTCTAAGTGAGCTTATAAGGTTGGAGGCATGGAGGTCGCCGGATGCCTCGCCGGCTACAAGCATATATTTCATGGGTTATAGCTGAAAAATCTGAGATACGCCCAATATCAGAGGGAAGTGAGACGTTCTTATATTATGAACGTAAAGTATGCTGTTTTATTGACGTGTGCCCTCCTTTTTGGTTTAATACTCCACTCCTGTATAAGTGATGATTTCACCGATACACCGGGTACACCCATATCCTTCTCATCGCCGACTGTCGATTTCGGTACTGTCTTCACGGGCGACACCTCCCCTACCGCGCGTCTTGTTGTGGCAAATCACAACAAGAAAGGGATACGCATATCTTCCATACGCTTCAGGAATGCTGATTCCCCCTTCTCTTTTAATGTTGACGGAGTCAGCGGCAATGAGTTCAAGGATGTTGAGATAAACGGTAACGACTCCATATATATTTTTCTGGAATGCCGCATAATGCCTGACAATTCCGATCAACCGCGCATAGTTACTGATGAATTGGATTTTACGGTGAACGGCGTGGTCTCCTCCGTAGAGGTTGAGGCGACAGCGGTCAATGTGGAGAGACTGAGCGACATAACCCTCACCGCCGACACCCAATTCACCCCTCAACGTCCATACGTGATTTTCGGCACCCTCACCGTAGGAACCGGCGTAACCCTGACAGTTGAGCCGGGCACACAGCTCCTTTTCCATGCGGGTGCCTCAATGCGGGTGGAAGGGAACCTGCAGGCTATCGGCACTCCCGACAAGAAAATAGATATTCGTGGCGACCGGCTTGACCATGTGCTCCCCGACGTGGCTTACGACATTATGGCAGGTCAATGGAAAGGAATCTCCATAAGTGCGCAATCATACGGCAACCGTTTGGAATGTGTCGATATGCGCTCGACGGAAGAGGGTTTGCGTGTGGATTCCTGCGGAAATCTTGCCCGGCAGAAACTCACCCTCGTGAACAGCTGGCTGCATAATTCACGCACCACCGTTCTTGAATCCAAATACGCCAAAGTGGATGCCTACGGATGCTGTTTCTCGGAGGCAGCCGGTGCAGTAGTAAGCCTTACGGGAGGAGAACATCTTTTCACGCAATGCACCATAGCCAACAACTATCTCTTCTCCATGATCGGAGGAGCCAATCTGTCGTTATATCACTGTCTCCCTGAACACGCCGATGAAAATGATAACCCCCTGATGAAAGCCTCCTTCGAAAACGGCATAATCTGGGGAATAGGCGACCCCTTGAACGAAGGTGATCTAAAAGGATCGGAAGTATTTTTCCGCAACGTCCTTCTGAAAGCGGACGGAGATGACGACGACTGGTTTGAGAACTGCATCTGGAACGAAGACCCCCTCTTCCTCACCATCCGCAATGACTACTACTTCAACTATCACGTCAAGCCCGACTCCCCCGCCCTCGGAGCCGGAAATCCGATCTACGTAACCCCACAATGCCTCACCGACATGGACGGAGCAGACCGCCTCGCCTCCGGCGCTCCCACCCTCGGCGCCTACGCCCTCCCCGAAACCCCCGAAAATCCCCAAAAAAAACCCACAGATCACATGGAGTCGGGGCACTCCCATCCCCTGTCGCATATACACAACATGACGCAGCCCACCC
>CAMWSM010000059.1 GCA_947176915.1 uncultured Porphyromonadaceae bacterium
TTTTACCACATTATTCAATAGTTCTTAGTGAAACTCCATATCTTTTTTAACAAATATCCTGATTTTAAAATATAAATGACCATATTTGTGTATTTTTGCTCTTTAATTTGAATTTTGTTGTTTATTCTTTTTTTTGTAATTTTGTGTAATAGAAACTAAATATCTTGTATAATATGAAAAAGATCTTAAGCGGAACAATATTAATGCTTGGCGCTTTGAATTGTTATCCCTGGGGACAAAAAGGACATGATACTGTTGTTTTTATTGCGGAGAATCATCTTACTCCGACAACAAAGCTCGCAGTGGATAGTCTTTTGGATGGTAAGTCTATGGTATATTATGCTAATTGGCTGGATCAAGCATCTCATACTCCTGAATATGCATATTCCAAGACTTGGCATTATAAAAATATTGATGCGGATCAGACTTTTGAAAGTGCCCCTATCCTTGACTCTGGAGACATTGTCACTGCTATTATTGAGCAAACCAAAGTTCTTTCTGAAGATGGGAGAGAAAAAAATGAGAAGCAGCTTGCGCTAAAAATGATAATTCACTTTTTGGGAGATATTCATCAGCCAATGCATCTTGGACATGCGTCAGATCTCGGGGGAAATAAGCATTACGTAAAGTATTTCGGAAAAGATTCCAACTTGCATTCGGTTTGGGATAGTTCTTTGCCTGAATCTGCTCATAAGTGGAGTTACACAGAATGGCAACAGCAAATAGATCGCGCTACGGATGAAGTGATGTCTGAAATTATATTAGAGGGTCATCCGGCAAAATGGGCAGAAGAGACTTATGAAATAGGAAAGAAGGTCTATGATGTTACTCCGGAAGGATATAAGATAAGTTATGATTATATTGCAGAATGGACTCCAATAATTG
The DNA here is from genome assembly GCA_947176915.1 of uncultured Porphyromonadaceae bacterium. GTDB lineage: Bacteria > Bacteroidota > Bacteroidia > Bacteroidales > Muribaculaceae > Lepagella. Next base: position 886 of record CAMWSM010000059.1, read on the forward strand.
AACAACAGTTTTTAAGGGGAGGTCTTAGATTAGCTGATCTTTTAAATTCAATTTTTGATGAAAATTATGAGGCTAATAATGTTCTTATAACTAAGAATAAGTAACAACTTTTCCTACACGGGATAATTAATTATTCCGTGTAGGAATTTTTTCCATTACTCTTTTGATTTAATAATTACATCTATTAAGGAGAATACTTTTTAATATTATATTATGACTCCTGATGAACTTTTTGCACCTCTCAATTTACCACCTTTTAAATATAAAATTATTCGTGAGAAGGGAATGCTTAAGATATGGGATATTATTCGTCAAAGATATATAAAATTAACTCCGGAAGAATCCGTCAGACAACATTTCGTTCATTGGTTGATTAATGATCTTAACTATCCTTCATCACTTATTTCAAATGAGATTGGAATAGAATTGAATGGTACAAAGAGAAGATGTGATTCTGTTGTCTTTAACACGAAGGGAGTTCCATCAATGATTATTGAATATAAGGCTCCTCATATCAAAATTACACAAAGTGTTTTTGATCAGATCTTACATTATAATTTAGTCCTTCAAGTGCCTTATTTAATCATATCAAATGGCATAAATCATTACTGTTGTTTATTAAATATACATAAACGTGAATATACTTTTCTTTCCTCTGTCCCTAACTTTGAGATTATAAGCCGTGGTTTTTCTGAATAAATACTAAATCGTTTTAAATGGATACAAATGATTATAATTATCTCACTTCTTTAAATCCTCAGCAGCGCGATGCGGTCCTATATAAAGATGGACCGCAGCTTGTAATAGCCGGAGCCGGTTCAGGAAAGACAAGAGTGCTTACATATAAAATTCTTGATTTGCTTAGAAATGGATATGAGCCGTATCGGATTCTTGCCCTTACTTTCACTAATAAGGCCGCTAAAGAGATGAAAGAGCGTATCACTTCCATTGTAGGAGAAAAGGTAGGTTCTCGAATATGGATGGGTACTTTCCATTCCATCTTTTTGCGTATTCTTCGTAAGCATTATAACGAAGTAGGATTTAAATCCGGCTTTACAATTTACGATACATCAGATACTCGTTCTTTAATAAAAAGTATTATTAAGGAAATGGGTCTGGATGAGAAGACTTATAAGCCTGCTTCCGTCGCATCGGTCATCTCCAATGCAAAGAATAATATGATAACTGCGGATCAGTATATCCTTGATAGGGATAATTATGAGCAAGACAAGAGATCAAAACATCCTCAGATAGGAAATATTTATAAAGAATATTCTGAGAGATGTAAGATTGCAAACGCAATGGATTTTGATGATATACTTTTGCACATGAATTTCCTGTTGAGGGATCATCCGGATATTGCACGCCATTATCAGGAATTTTTTAAATATATATTAGTTGATGAGTATCAGGATACCAATTTTGCCCAACATCTGATTATATCTCAGCTTTCCAATGTTTGTAATAAGATTTGTGTTGTTGGCGATGATGCTCAGAGCATATACTCTTTTCGAGGTGCTGATATTAATAATATTCTTCATTTAGAGAGAAGATTCCCAGGGCTAAAGATATTTAAACTCGAACGAAATTATAGATCAACCCAGAATATAATAGATGCTGCCGGAAGTTTAATTTCTAAAAATACACGTCAAATGAAAAAAAACGTGTATAGTGAAAATGATAAAGGAGACCTAATTAAAGTTGTGAAGACATATAGCGATATGGAGGAAGCATTTCTGGTTGCTAATATGATTTCTCAATGTAAATTGAAGTTTCATGACAGTTTCGATGAGTATGCTGTATTATATCGGACAAATGCACAAAGTCGTATCCTGGAGGAGTCATTAAGAAAGAGAAATATACCTTATAAGATTTATGGGGGACTCTCCTTCTATCAGCGAAAAGAGGTTAAAGATATGATTTCTTATTTTCGTCTTTCTGTTAATCCTGATGATGATGAAGCACTCCGGAGAGTGATCAATTATCCTACTCGCGGTATTGGTGAAACAACAGTTGGAAAATTGCAAGCTGTAGCTAATATAAATCGTCAAAGTTTATGGGAGGTGATTAAATCCGGAGATCTTAAATCTGCAGGTCTGAATAATGGCGCAATAAACAAAATTAATAAGTTTAAGGATCTCATAAGTGAATTTATTGCCGAGAATAACAGCGGATCCAATGCTTTTGAATTGGGTCAATTAATTTTCAATAAGACCGGCATATTAATACAGTTAGCACACGATTCTACTCCTGAAAGTATCAGTAGACAGGAAAATCTTTCGGAGATTCTTTCTGGTCTTAAAGATTTCGTTGAATTAAGAGATCAGTCGGGTGAAGGTAATTCCGATATGAAATCTTTCTTGTCTGAAGTTATGCTCTTGACAGATCAAGATAAAAATGATTCTGACGATCAGCCGAAAGTAACATTAATGACAGTACATGCTGCCAAAGGTCTGGAGTTTCGGCATATTTGGATTGTTGGAGTTGAGGAGGATCTGTTCCCTTCCGCAATGAGTCAGGATTCATTAGCTCAGATTGAGGAGGAGAGACGTTTGTTGTACGTTGCTATTACACGAGCCAAGACCACTTGCACAATAACGTATGCTGGAAGCAGATTCCGGAATGGTCAAACTGTTATGACTTCTCCATCAAGATTTCTTGGGGATATAGACACAAGATATCTTCAATTGCAGCTATCAGGTAGTTTGGATGGTGATGCAGATACCCCAAAATTTATTAATCCTTTAGCTAAATCTTATTTAGGTAGTCCTTATAGGAGCACTCTCCGTAATAATAACCATGAGAGCAAGGTCCGACTAAATCAGCTTGATAAAAAAACTTCCTCACCTCCGACAAGCAATGTCAGAGAAGGCATGATAATAGAACATGAAAGATTTGGAAAGGGGAAAATTGTTAAGATGGATAAGCTCTCAGGAGAAGATTCAATTACAGTTGATTTTGGAGTGGTAGGGGTAAAAAAATTACTTCTAAGATTTGCTAAATTTAAAATTATTAAATAATGAAAACACCATATTATATCGTATATGAAGACCGTCTTCGCAGGAATTTGGAATTGATTTCCAAAGTCAGTAAAGAAGGAAATGTGAAAATTATTATGGCGTTTAAAGCCAATGCGTTATGGAAAACTTTCCCAATAATTCAGGAGTATGTTAGATCTTCGACAGCAAGTTCCATAAATGAAATGAAATTATCACTTGATTATTTGGGAAACGATGTCCATGCTTATTGTCCTGTGTATACCAAAGAAAGCTTTCCGGAGTTCCTTAAAGGATGTACGCATATAACCTTTAATTCCCTTTCCCAATTCAACACGTATTATCCCCTCGTGGAAGAATACAATGCTTTTCATCCGGAAAAGATTGTTTCATCTGGTTTGAGAGTAAATCCTCAGTGTAGTGTGATAGAAACTGACATTTATAATCCATGTGTTCCTGGGAGTAGATTTGGAGTCAATGCAAATGCCCTTCCTGATAAATTACCAAAAGGATTAGAGGGCTTTCATTTTCATGCTTTATGCGAATCTGATAGTTATGACCTTGAAAAGGTTTTAGATGCATTTTTCCTCCAATTCGAGAAATGGATTCCTCAGATTAAATGGCTGAATATGGGTGGCGGACATTTGATGACAAGGAAAGATTACGATATTGATCATCTAATAAATCTTTTAAATGCTATCCATTCCCGTTTCCCTCATTTGGAACTGATAATGGAGCCTGGCAGCGCATTCACATGGCAGACTGGAGATTTAATTACGAAAGTATTGGATGTAGTGGAGGATGCCGGCATTAAGACCGCGATAATAGATGCCTCTTTCGCCTGCCACATGCCTGATTGTCTTGAGATGCCCTATCGTCCGAACATAAAAGAAGCATCTTCCGATGACAGTGACGGATTCGTGTATAGGTTAGGTGGCAATTCTTGTCTAAGCGGAGATTTTGTGGGAGATTGGAAATTTGCAGAACCTCTTAAAGCCGGGCAGAAACTTACTTTAATGGATATGAACCACTACACCACCGTTAAAACTAATATGTTTAATGGCATCCAACATCCCTCCATTTGGCTCAAACCTCTTGAAGGAGAGCCGAAACTTTTAAGGGAATTTTCTTATGAGGATTATGTAAGTAGAATGGATTAATGTAACAGCAACGAGCTATGGGCATTCCCCATAGCTCGTTGCTTACTATATGGTCTACTAAAAAGCTATACGTCCTTTCTGTGCCTGTTCTACCATCTTTTTCCCCGGCATCAAATAAATCTCCAGTCGTCTGTTTTTATCTCTGTTTTCTATCGAATCATTTGGCTTTAAAGGCATATCGTCGCCTAATGCATAAGAAAAGAGATAACGAGTGTCAACTCCTGAATTGTCAAACCAATCAAAAACTGAATTTACTCTATCTGCGGTTATTTGATCTCTGTATTCTACAGAGCCGGTATTATCGGTGTGCATGACAATCAAGACTCGATACATGTCCGGATCTTTAAGATATCGTTTTATGGGTGAAAGATATTCTGCAGCATTAGCTTTCAAGTCAGTCATGTTGGGAGCAAAAAGCAAATGTGCCGGAATAGTAATCAGAAGAACTTCCTTGTTGCGATAGGCTTCAACCGAACATTCACCTTTAGGATTATATTTCCCATTTAATAATCTGTTTTTTCCCTCTTTTGTCTGAAATTTCTGGATAAGATCAGAAGATTTTCCAACATCGACAGAATGAAGCATGTCAATGAAATCCAATTCATCAAGAGCCTCTATCCTATTATTCTCATTCACATCTTTCTTTTTGGATGATCCGAAAATTTCAGAAGAATGAGAGATGATGAGGAAAAATAATAAGATAAATTTATATAAAATCTTCCAACGATTCTTCATAATCAAGTTCTGCTTTAATTATTAATTCAACATCAGCAGGATCCATGATTAATTCCTGATCCCGTTTTATTTCTTTCTTGACGAAAGATGTGAGTTTCGACATGTCTAACTCTTCCTCCTCCACTATTTCGGCGTTGATAGACAATAAACCATTTTTTTCGTAATAATCCCAAATTGTGTCAATGACAAAAAGAATTTCATCATCATTATATTTTTCATTAACTTCTTTCGGAAGTTCTTTCCTTATAAAGCTAATAGCTTTATCTTCATCAAATACAAAATTATTACTTTCCATTTTTAATTCTTTTTATTCGACTTATTTAAATCTAATAAACCCTCTGGGATCTGCATTAGAATTATTTTATCATCATCATCAATCTCATTGATAAATTCTTCTACCGCAGGAATATAGATTGTGTCTCCAGCCTCACTGTTCACAATGAAAAGAAGGTTGTCTGTAGTTGAGTCTACGCTCTCTATTTTCCCTATTAATTTATTATTAGACACATCAACAATGGAATAATTCACCAAATCCTCTTCGTTCATCATATCTTCTTCCTCTAATTCCAGGAATGGTGCTAATTCCGACTTTAAGGCATAGATATTCTTATTTACAAATACTTTGGCTTCATTCTCATTATTAATGCCATCAAGCTTAATGAGGTAGCTTGTGGAACCTTTGGGACGTATTGACATGGCATAGAAGGGAACCAATAGTCCATCCATCTCAACTATGAGTGCATTCTGCTCCCTCACAAACTCTTCCGAGATATTCAATATCGCGTTTAACTCTCCTTTAAGAGCGTGTGTCTTTTGGAATTTTCCAATTATGCTTGTTTCATTTTGATAAATCATATAATCAGTTTTCTGTTCTAATGATTTTAGCCCCTAATCTGTTCAGTCTTTCGTCGATTTTTTCGTATCCCCTGTCTATTTGATCAATATTTTGAATCCGACTTATACCTTTAGCTCCTAAGGCTGCAATGAGCATGGCAATCCCGGCTCTTATATCAGGAGAAATCATATCGGTGGCATGGAGCGCATTAAATTTTCCAGAACCTATAACAGCAGCTCTATGCGGATCACATAAGATGATTTTAGCCCCCATATCGATTAGTTTATCAACAAAGAAAAGCCTACTTTCAAACATCTTCTGATGAATGAGCACACTCCCTTTCGCTTGGGTGGCAACTACAAGAAAAATACTGAGTAAATCCGGAGAAAGACCGGGCCACGGAGCATCTGAGAAGGTCATTATTGAGCCATCCATGAAGGAATCTATTTCATATATTTCGCTTTGACAGATATGGATATTATCCCCTTCAATTCTCATGTCTACACCCAAACGTTTGAAACATTCAGGCATTAAACCTAAGTCGTTAACACTGACATTTTCCAATATAATATCAGAGCCTGTCATTGCTGCTACTCCAATAAAGCTTCCCACCTCAATCATATCAGGCAGCATTTTATGTCTCGTACCCGATAAGGCCTCAACCCCTTCAATAGTGAGAAGGTTAGAGCCGATGCCCTCTATCTTTGCTCCCATTTTTACGAGCATTCGGCATAATTGCTGAATATAAGGCTCACATGCGGCATTATAGATTGTTGTATTTCCTTTTGCAAGAACTGCCGCCATTATTATATTGGCAGTGCCTGTAACGGAAGCTTCATCCAAAAGCATGTAACACCCTTTCAAGCCGTCAGGAGCCTTAATATGGTAACATTTTTCATGACTGATATAATCAAATTGAGCCCCAAGTTTTTGCCACCCAAGGAAATGAGTGTCAAGCCTTCGTCTGCCAATCTTGTCTCCTCCCGGTTTAGGAAGCACAGCCTTGCCGAAACGTGCTAAAAGTGGACCTACGATCATTACGGAACCTCTCAAAGATTGGGCTTTCCTTCTGAAGGATTCTGAGTATAAATACGCCAAATCAATCTTCTCTGCTTTAAAACTGAGAGTATGGGCTCCCAAGTGCTGAGTTTCAACTCCCAGCTCTTCAATCAGATTGATTAAATTCCTTATATCGGCTATATTAGGAATATTCTCTATGACAACTTCCTCCCGAGTCAAGAGCGTGGCGCATATAACCTGTAATGCTTCATTCTTTGCTCCTTGAGGAGACAATGAACCCGATAGTTTATGCCCTCCCTCTACTATAAATGTTCCCATAATGAGTCTTAGATTTGGATTAGCGATTAAATGGTTTATGATATTGATATGCTCAAGAAGAATGTTTATTTCTTCTTTTTCTTAGATTTCCCAGTTGGAGGAGTGGCAACATCAATATATTCATTTAATCTGTATGACGCACTGTCAATAAGGATTTTTCCATTAGAAATTTCGGCGATATCCTCAAAAATTCTGGCATCACTAACATTTTCCGGTGTTTGTGCAACAAGTTGTTTTTTCATTTGATTTGCCAACAGGAAAATAATTTGGTCTTTCTCCAAGCAATTCTCCATTTCAGCAACTCTTTTAATCATTGATTGTAGATTCTTTCCGTAATATCTGTACCTATATAATGCACCCGAGTATGGAATAGGTTTTACCTTAGGTTGAAGTTCATCCTCAGAAATGACATTACATGGGAAATCAATATCAAGTTTAAATTTTGACATAATATTAATATGATCCCATATCTTTTGGCTATCTCCCTTATCAGCTTCTATTCCGGGGAAAAGGGTCATCATTACTCCTGCAATACTTTGAGCACATTTCAGACGTTCTTCACGATCCTCTATATTCACACAATAATCTACAAGTTTTTGTATGTTTCTTCCATATTCCGGCATAAGGAGCGTAGGCTCTCCTGTATTATATGGTAGTGTTTTCTTTTCAGAAATATTTATTTCACTCATTTTAAACCTTGTTATTGGTAAGAACTTTATTTTTACTTACAGTCGCTTGATATTCTTTTAGATAATTTGGAGTTGAATAAGCCAAATCAGAAAATTTACCCGATTTAAAATATTTTTCAGATAAGGCAATCATGTCGGTAGCTTTCGGCAAAAGCTTTCCGAGCCATTCGGCATTATCTCCTTGATAAATCTCCATAAATTTTTCCGAACCATCCCCGATGAATATAACTTTTCTCTTGCCATGGAGAGCTGAACAGGAATCGGTTGAAAGGATTTCGGGTTTTTCTTTGATAACTTCTTTCATGCTGAAATCAAAGGCCGCCATGTAGACTTCCATTCTTCTTGCGTCAATCATGGGAACGATGATTTCGTCACCCTCCCAAAGAATATTCCTGAACATGGCTTTAACAGCAAGAATTTGCAGAGTGGGTATGCATATAAGAGGAATGTCCAAACTATAAGCGAGTCCTTTTGCAAGTGAAAGTCCTATTCTCAATCCGGTATATGAACCCGGACCAATGCTTACAGCAACTGCGTCAGGTCGTTCCCCCTTACGCTTAAGTTCTGCCATGCATTTTTCAACAAATGGAGCAAGTTTGACAGCATGATTCATTCCTTCTGTATCTTCCAGTTGAAAATCAATCATTCCATCTTTTGAGACCGCCACACTGCAAGATTCAGATGAAGTCTCTATATTAATAATGATAGCCATTTTGTTTTAATTTGTTTTGTTAAATAATTTTTTTGCAGAAAGCCTCTACACAATTCTGACCATCAATTGCTGCAGATACAATTCCTCCGGCGTATCCTGCTCCCTCCCCGGCAGGGTAAAGATTTTCAATATCAACATGCTCAAGAGTAGTCTTATCTCGTGGTATCCTTACCGGACTTGAAGTGCGTGACTCAAGTCCTATAAGTATAGCTTTATCCGTGAGAAACCCCTTGCATTTCTTATCAAAGGCCAAAAATCCTTTTTTTAATCTTGAAGAGATTTCAACGGGAAGTAATTTATCCAATCTTCCATTGTGAATTCCGGCTGGATAAGAACTTCTTGGGAGTTCACCGGTTGATTCCTTTCCATTGACAAAATCAGTCATTCTTTGCGCGGGTGCATTTAATGTTTCTCCGGCATCTAAAAAGAATTTATGTTCAAGATCTTCCTGCAGCTCAAGCATATCAAGGGGTTGATTATCATATCCTGGAATATCACCGGGCTGAATCTCCACCACCATTCCCGAATTGGCCCATTGACTTGCCCTTGCTGAGGCCGACATTCCATTCACCACCAGTTCCCCTCCTGAAGACATAGCAGGAACGACTACTCCTCCCGGACACATACAAAAAGAATAAACCCCACGCCCATCTACTTGCGTCACAAAACTATACTCAGCTGCGGGAAGATATCTGCCTCTTCCCTCTTTGGTATGGTATTGGAGTTGATCAATTAAATGTTGAGGATGTTCCAATCTTACTCCAATAGCCAGAGGTTTTGAATTTAACTTTACCTTTTGTTCATGAAGAGCTCTATATATATCCCGAGCAGAGTGCCCGGTGGCGAGTATGACCGCGCCACCTATAAAATTTCCTTCAGCTGTTTCAACTCCTACAGCCTTGTTGCCTTCCAAGAGAATTTTTTTAACATGGGTTTCAAATCTTACTTCTCCCCCACATTTAATAATGGTTTCTCTTATGTTCTTAATTACATCCGGCAACTTGTCGCTTCCAATATGGGGATGGGAATCAATGAGAATATTCTCGTTTGCTCCATGTTGAACAAGGAGTTGAAGAATATCTTCAACATTTCCTCTCTTTTTACTCCGTGTGAATAATTTACCATCACTATAGGCTCCCGCACCCCCTTCTCCGAAACAGTAGTTGGAATCAGGGTCAACAATTCCTTTTTTACTTATTGAGGCAATGTCTATTCTCCGTTGGTCAACATCTTTTCCTCTTTCGAGTACAATGGGTTTTATCCCTAATTCAATGGCTTTCAAAGCTGCAAATAATCCTGCAGGCCCGGCTCCTACGATAATAATGCTTGGTGCATTTTCAGGCACTTTCCTAAAATTGACAGACTTAATCGCAGGTTTAATAGTCTTATCCTCTCCATAGGCTATTCGCACCATCAGGCTGATTTTTATCTTCACCTGACGAGCATCAATAGCACGACGCAATATTTTAAGATCATTTATTGCATCAGTTTTCAATCCTTTTTCTTTTGCCACTTCTGCTCTTAGAAGTTTAAGATCAGATGCAACGGCTGGGGCTACTCTGAGAGAGATGTCTTCTATCATTTCATTAGATATTTCATTATGCAAATTTAATAAAAAAACATAATAATTGTGTAACTTTGCACTGAAAATAATTACTGACAATATTTTATAGTTTGTTTTGGTTTCTGAAATCTTTGAAAAATCGAAATGCAGCTGCGGACGACATGCTATCTCGAAAGTTGATTGGAGAGATCATTATTTCTATAGAATAAAATCTAAATATATGCAAGTTACGGCTAAAATAGGGATTCTATTTGATCTGGACGGTGTCTTGATTGATAGTGAAAATGGATATTCCGAAATTTGGAAAAAAATAAATAAAGATTTTCCCACGGGAATTGATAATTTGGAAGTAATTATCAAAGGATGTACTTTGGAAAAAATACTTTCTGACTATTTCCCGGCAAAGGATATGTCGGAAAAGGTTACTAAAAGATTATATGACTTGGAAGCTCAAATGCATTATGACTATAAACCGGGAGCCAAGGAATTGCTTAGGCAACTTAGCGAGTCTGGGATACCGAAAGTTTTGGTTACCAGCAGTAATGCTGATAAGATGCGTCATTTATTTAATGAGCTTCCGGAACTTGAAGAATGTTTTGATCATATCATTACAGCCAATCTTATAAAGCGTTCAAAACCGGATCCGGAAGGTTATCTACTGGGTGCAAGTAAGATAAATCTGAATGCAGCCCGATGTGTGGTGTTTGAGGATTCATTACAAGGTGTAAAAGCAGGGAGAAATGCAGGCGCATTTGTTATTGGTGTGGCAGGTACGCTTCCAGCCTCAACCTTACAGCCGTATTCGGATTTAGTAATTAACTCCCTAACAGAAATCAATCTGAATCAACTTATAGAAAGGGTGTTAGAAAATGAAAAATAATATTCCCCTTGCTGAAAGGTTGCGTCCTCATTCTTTAGATGATTACATAGGTCAAGAACATCTTGTCGGTAAGACTGGAGTCATACGTCAGATGATTGAGAGTGGAAGAATTAATTCATTTATTTTATGGGGACCTCCCGGAGTTGGTAAAACAACGCTTGCGAAAATTATAGCGGAAGCCGTTAATTCTACTTTTTTTACTTTAAGTGCTGTAACTTCCGGAGTGAAAGAGGTCCGAGAAGTAATTGAACGATGCAAGGCGGAAGCCAACAGTATGTTTTCCAAGGGTCGCCCGATTCTCTTCATAGATGAGATTCATAGGTTTAGCAAAAGTCAGCAGGATTCCCTTCTTGGAGCTGTTGAACAAGGAGTTGTAACATTAATAGGAGCCACTACGGAAAACCCATCGTTTGAAGTGATTCGTCCTCTTCTTTCAAGAAGTCAGGTTTATACTCTCCGGCCGCTTGACAAGGACAATCTTGATAGCTTGCTTTCAAGGGCAATTAAGAAAGATCCTATACTCTCCACACGAAAAGTTATTGTTAAAGAGAAAAGTGCTTTGTTCAGATTTTCCGGTGGAGATGCAAGAAAACTTTTAAATATACTTGATTTAATTGAACAATCCACTCCTCAAGAGCAACCGATAATCATTGATGACGAGGTCGTTGTAGAAAAACTCCAGGAAAATCCCGCAGCTTATGATAGGAATGAAGAGCTTCATTACGATATTATCTCTGCATTTATAAAATCAGTAAGAGGTAGTGATCCGGATGCCGCCTTATATTGGCTTGCAAGAATGGTTGCAGGAGGTGAGGATCCCGAATTTATAGCTCGTCGGCTTGTTATTCTTGCCGCTGAAGACATCGGTCTTGCGAACCCTAATGCCCTCTTGCTCGCAAATGCCACTTTTGATGCTCTAAAAAAGATTGGTTGGCCTGAGGGAAGGATTATTCTTGCCGAATGTACGGTTTATCTTGCAACTTCTCCAAAGAGTAATTCTGCTTATAAAGGAATTGCAGAGGCATTAGAGGCAGTCAATAAAACCGGAAATCTGCCTGTTCCGCTACATTTAAGAAATGCTCCCACACAATTAATGGCGGAATTAGGCTATCATAAAGGCTACAAATATGCGCATGACTATAAAAATAATTATGTGGCTCAGCAATATTTGCCCGATGATCTTAAACATCAGCAATACTGGCATCCTTGCGATAATCCACAAGAGGCAAAAATGTGGGACAGAATTTCGTCAATGAGAAATCAGGCTAAAGATTGAGACATTTTTAGAATGATTTTATCGGCTATGCGAATTTATATTTAAATTTATTTTGTCATAAACTTTAAAACTGTTAAATTTGCCAATCCAATATTTCAAAAATACTTAAATTCATGAAAAAACACAATTTTTATGCTGGTCCGAGCATCATGAGCCAGTTTACAATCGAGGAAACTGCCAAAGCAATTCACGATTTTGCAGGTATGGGTCTTTCAATATTGGAAATTTCCCACCGTAGCAAACAATTCCAAGCAGTTATGGATGAAGCAGTGGCTTTATTCAAGGAATTGCTTGAAATTCCGGAAGGATATAGCGTGCTTTTCCTCGGAGGAGGTGCAAGCCTTCAATTCGCCATGGTTCCGATGAATATGCTTTCAACAAAAGCTGCTTATCTTGATACAGGTGTATGGGCAAGCAAAGCAATCAAGGAGGCTAAACTTTTTGGAGAGGTGGATGTTGTTGCTTCTTCTAAAGATAAGAACTATAACTACATACCTAAAGATTATACTGTTCCGGCTGATATGAATTATTTCCACTATACTTCTAACAACACGATTTATGGTACGGAGATAAGAAAAGATCCTGATGTTCCGGTTAGAATGATTTCTGATATGAGTTCGGATATTTTCAGCCGTCCGGTAGACGTATCAAAATATGATTTGATATATGGTGGCGCACAGAAGAATCTTGCTCCCTCCGGCGTTACTTTTGTTATTGTAAAGGATGATGCTCTCGGACATGTAGATAGAGTAATTCCTACAATGCTTGATTATCGCACTCATGTAAAGAAGGGTTCGATGTTCAACACTCCTCCGGTGTTGCCTATTTTCTCTGCCTTGCAAACACTGAAGTACTATAAGCAGCTTGGAGGCATAAGGGCGATTGAGAAGATGGACATTGAGAAAGCTGACTGTCTCTACAATGCCATTGACGGAAGCAAAATGTTCGTTGCTACTGTTCCTGATCATGCCGACCGTTCAATAATGAATGTTTGCTTTGTAATGAAGCCTGAATATAAGGATCTGGAAAAAGACTTCATTGATTTTGCAACTGAGAGAGGAATGATTGGAATAAAAGGTCATCGCGATGTGGGCGGTTTCCGAGCTTCTCTTTATAATGCGCTCCCCTTGGAGAGTGTTAAGGCGCTTGTGGCTGTTATGAAGGAATTTGAGGCTAATCATTGATTCATGTAATAAATATCTTGTGGTGAGAAGTCCACTACAAAAAAATATCATAAAAATGAAAATTCTTGTTTTCACAGAGAAGCCATTTGCACCCGCTGCTGTTAAAGCTATAGAAAATGTGATAAATGCATCGGGAAATGACTTGGAGTTAGTTGAAAGAGGGACACGTGAGGATCTTCTTGAGGCTGTAAAGAATGCTGAGGGTCTTATCGTAAGAAGCGACGTTATTGATTCTGAGGTTATGGATGCTGCAAAGAACTTAAAAGTAATAGTTCGTGCAGGTGCCGGATACGATAATATTGATTTAAAAGCAGCAACTGAGCATGGAATATGTGTGATGAACACACCCGGACAGAATTCCAATGCTGTGGCTGAGCTTGTTTTTGGTATGATTGTAATGATGTGTCGTAATCAATATAACGGTACGTCAGGCTCGGAATTGAAAGGAAAGTCTTTGGGCATCTATGCTTTTGGCCAGGTAGGCAGGAATGTCGCCCGTATTGCTAAAGGATTTGGAATGAACATTCAGGCTCTTGATCTTTTCGTTGCTGACGAAGTGATGGAAGCTGAAGGCGTAACTCCTGTCCATGATGTGAATGCTCTTTTCTCACAGAACGATTTTGTTTCACTTCACATCCCGGCAACTCCTGAGACAAAAAATTCTATTGGATATGATCTCGTAATGAAAATGCCAAAGAATGGCGTGTTGATTAATACAGCTCGGAAAGAGGTTATTGATGAAACCGGATTAAAGAAAGCTTTAGAAGAACGTCCTGATCTCCGTTATGTAAGCGATATCAAGCCTGCATCTTCTGAAGAGTTCGAGAAATTGTTTGGACCCAGAGTATTCTTTACTCCTAAAAAAATGGGCGCGCAGACAGCAGAGGCAAATTTCAATGCTGGCGTAGCCGCTGCTGAGCAAGTCATAGCGTATCTTAAGGATGGTTGGAATAAGTTTCAGGTCAATAAATAAGGTTGTCTCAGAACTAATCATATAACTATAATTAATTATTTCTCCCGGCATATCTCTATTTGATATGCCGGGAATATTTTACTATGTATGAGAAATTAACTTTAGCGGAATTGAAAAGAGGCATATTGGCTATTTCTCCAATTGCGGTGTTTTTAGTCCTTTATTTAGTCACTTCTATTGTTATTGGCGACTTCTATAAAATGCCCATAAGCATTGCTTTGCTGATTGCTTCTTTATGGGCTGCCATCTCTCTTAAGGGCAGACCATTGCACAAAAGGATTGAAATTTTTTCAAAGGGAGCTTCCGGGGCGAATGTGATTTACATGATATGGATATTCATATTAGCCGGAGTGTTTGCTTATATTGCGAGATATACAGGAGCTGTTGAAGCTACTGTTGACATAACACTCCACGCATTACCCTCTTTCTTGATCATACCCGGTCTTTTTATTATAACTTGTTTTATTTCTATGTCAATCGGTACGTCTGTTGGCACTGTTGTGGCTCTTACTCCAATCGCCGTAGAAATAGCGTCAAACACTAACAGTTCAATTCCCTATTTTGTTGCCATCGTTTTGGGTGGTGCTTTTTTTGGTGATAACTTATCTTTTATTTCAGACACCACTATTGCTGCAACCCGAACTCAGGGATGTAATATGAAAGATAAGTTTTTTGCAAACTTAAGAATAGTTCTTCCAGCGGCGCTAATCGCCCTTGCCTTATATTGCATTATGGCTCCTGAAATAAGTTTTAATTTGGAGCAAAAAGGTAAAAATTTTATACTAATATTACCCTACCTCATTGTAATAGGGAGTGCCATAGCAGGCATAAATGTTGTTATTGTCTTATTGATTGGAATCGTTTCCGCAAGTATAGTAGGTTTATTAGAGGGTAAGGATATTCTACAACTTGCTTTCGTGGGAGGAGAAGGAGTTGATTCTGTTGGCGGTTTAATAATTATTACTCTATTGGCGGCCGGAATGTTAGGGATAATCAAGGAAACTGGAGGAATTGACTTTATATTGAGACTATTGGGAAATAATATTAAATCTTCGAGAGGAGCACAATTAACAATTGCCTTTTTAGTTGGACTTGTTAATCTATGTACTGCTAATAATACGGTAGCAATACTAACGGTAGGAAGTGTGGCGAAGGATATAGCCGGCAAATTTGCTATTGATCCTAAGAGGAGCGCTTCCATTCTTGACACGGCTTCATGCATTACGCAGGCTCTTATTCCCTATGGTGCTCAAAGTTTAATGGCGGCCTCTTTAGCAGGGATATCGCCTGTCGCTTCTTGGCAATACTTATACTATCCTCAAATTCTGATTGTAGTATTGTTTGTCTCGATTTTTGTTAAAAAAAGAATAAGATTCTGAACTCAGAATCTTATTCTTTCTTTAAGGGGTAACAATAACTGTCCCGATTTCAGTTGCATCTTCCGGAAGGTCTGCCTCCGACTCTACGATAATGATGGGTACCCTTACATAAACATCTGTAAGTGTCTTGTCTAACTGAAGCACTACCCCGCTCATTCCTAAATTGTGTGGTCCTACCCTTAGATCTTCTGTAGAGAAAGATGTCGTGAAAGGATTCTCAATATTAATGGGCAGTGGAAATCCATCGAGTGAGAAAACCACTCTTTGAATAATAGCATTTTGATCAGTTAGAGATGTAACTTCAATTTTGTCTACTGAGACATCTTCTCCTTGAATCGTATAGAGATTATTACCGCTCTTTGCCACGCCACTTATTTCAAGTGAGATTTCTACCTGAGCAAGATCATCGTCTTTGCTGCATGATTCTAACAGCAGCATAGGCAGAAATAGTAAGATGAATAAAATTTTTCTCATATTCTTATTCTAATTAATCATTTTATTATTAATCTCACTTTTATAACGTTTTGTTTAAGAAATAAGTTGTTATTATAGTGAAATAAGACAGGAAATCAACTGATTTCCCGTCTTATTTTTAATCGAGTTTATGAATGACTAAACCTGATCGAAGTTTCGGCTCAAACCAGGTAGTTTTTGGTGGCATAATATTTCCGCTGTCGGCAATATTCATTAATTGCTCCATAGTTACAGGATAAAGAGCCAATGCCATTTTCATCTCTCCATTGTCAACTCTTCTCTTGAGTTCACCTAATCCTCTTATTCCACCAACGAAGTCAATTCTTTTATCACTTCTTAGATCCGTTATGCCCAGAATGTCGCGCAGAATAAGATCAGAAGACACTGTAACGTCAAGCACTCCGATGGGATCATTATCATTGAAGGTGCCCGGCTTTGCTGTCAAAGAGTACCATTCTCCTCCAAGATACAAAGAGAAATTATGGAGTCCGTTTGGAGAGTATATCTCTTCCCCTTTCTCTTCAACGATGAAGTTTTCCTTTAGTCTCTCAAGAAATTCCTCCTCCGATAGCCCATTAAGATCTTTAACAACTCTGTTATAATCTATAATATTTAGGTGAGAAGCAGGGAAAGCGACAGCAAGAAAATAGTTATACTCCTCATCTCCCTTATGATCGGGATTATTTCTTGCCTTTTCGGCGCCAACAAGAGCAGCAGCTGCCGAACGGTGATGACCGTCAGCTATATATAAATTGGGAATCTTGTCAAAGAGGTCGGTGATCTTGTTTATCGTTTCATCGTTGTCAATGACCCATAAGGTATGTCCGAATCCGTCCGGGGCTATGAAATCATATTCAGCAGGTTTGGATGTTTCCTCCTTGATGATTTTTTCTAACTCTTCATTATCCGGAAAGGCAAAAAATACGGGTTCAATATTTGCATTGTTCACCCTTACATGTTTCATTCTGTCCTCTTCCTTGTCTCTTCGGGTGAGTTCGTGTTTTTTAATCCTCCCCTCCATGTAGTCATTTACCCATGCACCAACCACAAAACCATATTGGGTTCTTCCATTCATGGTTTGTGCATAGATATAATATTTTTCTTTATCATCTTGAACCAGCCAGCCATTATTTTGAAACTTAAGAAAGTTTTCAACCGCCTTTTCATATACTTTGGGATCATGTTCATCAACGCCAATTTCAAAGTCTATCTCTGGCTTGATGATATGATAAAGGGATTTTTCATTTCCTTCTGCCTCAAGGCGTGCTTCGTCACTATTCAGGACATCATAAGGACGAGAAACTACTGATTCTACTAAATGTTTAGGAGGCCTGACTCCTTTGAATGGTTTTACTTTTGCCATTACTTTGTGTTTTTGATGGTTTGTTAGATATACTTCCCTCTTAGTAGGTAAGGTGAATACTTTTATTGTAGACTTCTCATTTTTTCTGTGCAATTCTTACATCTTCCATAAATACAAGTTGAAAGATAATTAGGGATGAACCCGCAGAGCTGCAGCTTATCCATGATTAAGTCAAGTCCTTCAATATTGAGTTCAACTATTTCTCCACATTGGGTGCAAATAAGATGAGAGTGCGATGTTCCGGCTATTTCATACTTTGCTTGATGAGTATCAAATAACAATTTCCTTACTATACCAGCCTCTGCGAGAAGATCAAGTGAGGAATAAATTGTTGCTTTACTAACATGGTATCCTCTTGAGTCAAGTATATTATAGAGAATGTCAACATCGAAATGACCTTTACATTCCAAACAGCAATGAAGAATTTCAAGACGTTCGGGGGTTTTTTTTAGGCGTCTTGATTTAAGAAACTCAATAAATTTTTTCTCCATTACTTTATGTAAAAATTATTCTTCAAACTATATTTTTTGTGGATATAGAAGAGACGTTGCAAAGTTAATTACCACATTTGATAAAACCAAATATAATTAGACTAAAATTTTAATGCAATGAAAGCATTGAGTATTTGTTGTCGCTTATTTAAGTATGATTATTACTAAAC
>CAMWSM010000060.1 GCA_947176915.1 uncultured Porphyromonadaceae bacterium
TTTTTTGATGAATGTTGTAAAAAAAGAGGCTGCATCTATTTTGACACAGCCTCTTAGTCCAAGGAGAAGGCCCTCAAGATTTCTGACAAAATCAAATTTGGCGTGACATGACATACAAAGCGGTTTGCATATAGTAGGCATACGTCGAGCTTCCAAATCTAATGTTTTTACACCACATTTGGAAGCTCGACAGCTTTAAATATATAAGAGTCGGAGATGACCAAAGTTGTTGATGCCTCTATGGAGAGCCTTTAGGATTATTTGACTTTGATTGTTATGAAATTGGATGCGTAGGGGAGGGGCATGGAGTGGAGGTAATTGGGGGAGGAGTCAGTGAGGTGGAGTCGATAGAAGCAATAGTTCCATCCTTGCCCCATATCGGTGTATAGGGCTTCCTTTACTCCTTGGGAGAGCAAAGCGTTGATGAAGTCTCCGAATTTTACGATTCCCTGACTTTCATATAGCGCCAACTTCCCGTCGGAATCAAGACATAATGCCCGGAATACATTCTGATTGCCCAACGGTCGGGTGGTCTTTACGGCTTTACCTTCGTGAATCATCATTTCCTGAGCAAAGCCCATGCCTCCCTCTTTGGCAGCCTTATCTAATGCCGGAGAATAGATCTGATAATGGAATTGAGGTCCTGCACTCTGCGACCATGTAAATGCTCCGGTGTTTCTTTTACAAGTATAACCTTTGAAACGCTTCCCGCCTGCAACGTGATCGCCGGCTATATTTGTATGCCCCGTGTAAAACTCTGTTCCCGTGAAAGCTCCCGCAAAAGTCAAAATTATGGAGTCGTTCTGAGGATCGGGAATTTCTTCGCACACCATATCCATCTTCAGTAGAGACATATCGGGTTTGAGACACAGCAGATCTCCATATTTTGTCTCTAAGTGGGAAACAGAAAGCAGATCCGGAGTTTGGCGGGTGAAATCGCGAACTGCTGACTCCTTTATGTCGGGATGAAGACCTCTGGAAATATCGATAAAAAGTTTGATACGAGCCAATACCTCACGTCCGCGGTTTCTCCACCATGATGCACGCTTACCCGGAGTCGTCGCACTGAACCCTATGGCATTTACTCCGAGGTGTTGGGCCTGATATAATGCCCGTTCATTATGATATTTCTGAGAAATGATAAGAATGGAATCCTGATTATATATATCACGCATTTTCGCTATGGAATTGAGAGTGCGCGTACCGTCATAGTCAAGCACGATCCGTGCGGAATCCACACCTTGCTTTATCAGGGAATCGCGCATGGCTATCGGTTCATCATATCCATTCTCCGAGTTGCGGTAATCTCCTCCGCTTACCACAAGCCAATCCACTTTACCGGCCTTATACAGAGCCGCACCAGCCTTTATCCGATGATCGAAGTAATAGTTTCTTCTTCCGTTCCATGTAGAAACAGGGGATGTGCCGAGGATAAGACCTACCTTGCGGTGAGGGGTGGTCTCAACGTTATCGTAAAGTTTGCCTTGTGCTTCTGTTCCAACAACATGATCACACACCACCATTCCGCCTATTAGAAACAGAGCGAATCCTAAAAAGACCAATATGAATTTCTTTCTCATTGTTAAGCTGAGTGATAAAGGATGGTTTATAGTCTATAATTATATATCATTTTTTTGGTTAAGGTAAACTCATAGAAATAAGAAAGCAGAGCGAGGTTGGATAATGTCGGCTTATTCGCGAATTTACGCGAATCACGGGGCGGGGGGAGTTAGCTCACGCCGGAGCAGGGGACTGCCCCGCCTCCCGGTGGTGTTGCAGTGTGGTTAGTACCAGAGGAGGTAGGCGGCGCGGCCGCCACGGGAGGTGTAGGTGTGGATGAGGCGGAGGAGCTTTTTGCGCCAGGTGGGAAGGGAGTTGAAAGTTGAAAGTTGAAAATTGAAAGTTGAAAATTCAGATTGTGATGAATCTGAGGGATGGGGGCTATTTAAAGTCGAGAATTCAGGGGTAATCTGAAGAGGATTATTGAGAAATTTAAGGGTGGGAGCGGAGAGTTCGGGGTGGCCTTCGAGGGTGTAGAGGGCTGAGAGGTTAACGCGACGGTAGAGGAGCATCCGGAGGATGCGGGTACGGAGGGGTTCGGGGAGGGTGTCGGCGTGGGCCTCCATCTTTTCAATGGCTTTTTCCCATTCTCCGGCGCGGGAATGGAAGTCGGTGCCGGTTATGGATTCTCGCTGTGGGTAGATGTGTACAAGAGTGCGGAATATGCCTTTCATGTTGGGGCGTGCCGTGAGGAGGCGTAAACCAAGTTCCCAGTCGTCCCACACTCTTAAAGAATCGTCCCAACCTCCGATCCGACGGATAAAGTCTGTGCGCAGTGCGTAAGAAACAGTAGGGAGTACGGCATTATAGATATGACGCTTTATAAGGTCGAACCGTGCGAAACGACGGGGAATGACTTCTTCTCGTTCGTTTATGTATGCTGTGCGCCAATATATCAGGTCAAGGTCGGCATGGCGGTCAAACTCCTCCATGACAGTCATTGCGAGGTCGGGGAGCATACGGTCGTCGGAATCGAAAAACATCATCCTTGTTGTTTCGACGGCAGCGAGTCCACGGTTGCGTGCTGCGGCTGCCCCCGGTTTCTCTTCGGACAATAAAAGCAGTGAAAGGTCGGGGGTGGAATTTCTCATCCTCCAATCTTCTACTACATCACGCGTGTTGTCGGTGGAGGCATTGTCCACCACTATTATGCGTATAGGGCGATAAGTCTGACTGCGCACACTGTCAAGACACCGCGTTATAAGCCCGGGCCGGTTTTTAACAGGAATGACGATTGATAGAGGCTGCTTCATAAGGATCACCTTTTGCGACGGCGAACGGACTTTGTGGCTGATGAATTAGCTCCGGAAGAGGACGAAGGGGAGGAGCTGACTTTCGCCTTTTTAGGAGCCGACTTTTTCTTAGCTGTCGCGGAGGGAGATTTTTTGGTCGAGGAGCGTTTGCGTGAACGTACGGAGGTGGTCCGGGTTTTCTCCTCATCAGGCTCGGCAGCATCCACGACCGTGCGTTCCGGAATTTCACTTCCTTCTGCAATAGCCTTCTCTTTCTCAGCCTTTGCAATCTCCTCCTTCTCTCTCATGGCAAGATATTCCTCGCGCGTAGGCACCCAGAGATCCTTGCCGTAGGAACGGAGGCGATTGTCGATGCTGTCCTGAGCCCGCTTGCGGTCATCTTCATCCGGGAACATCTGGGCGAGGGAGAGGTTGCGTAGATTTTTGGTTTTATATATCTCACCGTCATAAAGACCGAGAGTGAAGAAATCGTCGAGAGAATAGCGTTCGATATTGTTGTCGTCAGACATGAAGGTAAACTGGCGGGCAAGATGGGGGCGGAGGGCGTCATATTTCACCCAGAACATAGGATAGCGTGCCTCACCGCCGAAATCGCCTGACCGGTTAAGCACCGGACAGATCGCCTCGACGTAGGTCTTCATGGAGTTGGAACGGCGGTCGAACTCCCATTTCTCTATGATATAATAGTTGAGCACCTGACCGGTGGGAACGTCAGCTTCCTCTATGACAAATTTAGGATTTTTTTCCGTTGATCCTTTTCCCTCCTGGGCATAAATGCCGAAGCGCTCAAGCATATCGCCGACATTCACGCGATACTGATCTGAGAAGATCTCGCGTCCGTCAAGATATTCATAAGCGGGAATCTTGCCATCCACCACCAGGCGAAGAATGATGCGAAAGAGATTCTCATTGCCGTCAATGACATCTTCGGGGAAATATAGAGGTGCATTCTGTGCCTGGGTGAGATCGAGCTGGCGATAGATCTGTCTCATATATTCAATATCTGCATCATGCGCTCCGTTTTCCTGGAACAGCGACTGCATACGGTCGGTTATGCCCTGCGCGCCGGTCTGCTGCTTGCGTTCTTTCTCTGAGCGACGGCGCACGCCGTTTGCATTCTCCACTTGAGCGAACAGTGAGAATGAGATGAAGGAGAGAGCAATGAGGAGGAATATCTTTCTTTTCATGAGAGGGTGAGATGGTGGGATGTTAAGATGTTAAGATGGTGAGATGTTAAGAATATATCCCGGGGTTAATTGAGGGCTACCTCCATGGGGGAGATGTCGCGAGTAATCCCGTCAGGACCTTTTGCCTTAACATTCGATATGAAGAAACTTTTCCCCGGCTTGAGCCGCTTGAACTGTTCTTTCTGACGTGGAGAGAATGATGAGCCTGCGGACACTTCCGGAATGGCATTTCCCATCGAATCGAAGAACACCGTGGAGAAAGAGACAACGGAATAAGATACGTTCAGGATATCATCGTCGATAGCGGCTCCTAAACCGTCGGCTGCCATCAGCGCCGCTTTGGATATACGTTTCGGGGAGCCTTTGTAATGCACCGTATTTCCCTGAGCATCTTTCATAGCGATGTAGGGGGAGGGATCCGGAAGCTTACGGACACGGAAAGTCATGGAGCCGACCGTCTGCGAGCGTCCGTCAATTGTGGCAGACACTGTAATTACAGCCTGGGAGCCGACCTGTCCGGGATGAGCGACCCATGAATCTCCGTTACGCGTGAGATTGCCGTTGGTCATTGTAGCCTGAATCGCGCTCATAGGAACCCCCGGGACGGATATGCTTATCGGATTCGCTATTCCGGCGTAAAGCACATTCATCATAGTGGGAGAGATAGTAGCCATAGGCTCAATCACAGTATAGGAGGAGCGAAAAGGACGGCGGTCGGTAGTGCCGTCGCCACGTACAACCTCAATATAACCTGAATATTCATGATTTCCTACGGAACCAGCCGTAAGTTCGAGATGTCCCTTGTCATTAGAAAGGCGCGATCCATTGACAAAAACAGCGGGACGCTGGGTAGTGTCGATAGCCGCGAGCACTATATCAGCGGTATATCTCCCGCCACGCATCACCATATTTGAGTTAGGAATTACGTAGGCGTTAAGTTCGTTTACGCGCACGTCTCCGATATCGACATTAGTTATGAGGCTTGACAATGCCTCTCCCTGCACCTGACGTATGTCGTTCTGGAGTTTGGTGAGGAGAGTGACGGCGGCTACGGCAGGCATATTGTCGAACATTTTCTCCTCCCAGGAGAGTGGCACGACGGTGCCGGGAGTCTGTTTCACTTGGGTGGAAAGGAGTTTTACGGCAGTCTCTCTCTTAACAGAGTCAGAGATAAGGGGCGCTACGTATTCACGGAAAGCAATGATCCTTTCACGCAGTTTTTTCCCTTTCAATGAAGCGGGATTAAGCATCGTTACGGAAGCCGCCTCCAGATCGTCAAGATTAATTATCTCATCCGGATTTCCCTCCTCGCCATCGGCTCTCACCGCAATTTCCCTTTTCAGGGAGTCTATATAAAGGGAGAGAGAGGAGGAGTTCTCTTCGAGCTTTATCCCTTTCTCATACCAAGGAGCCGCCTTGGCAGGATTTTTTTCATACAGATCTTTCAGAAACTGAAGCTGCACGTCATTACGGGTCTTAGTGTTGCTGTCAGTGGTGCGCAACCCGTCATGCACCTGATTGAAGCCGTTGAGGACATCGCTCGACACATTGAGCGCCAACATAGCCGTGAGGACGATATACATAAGGTTTATCATCCTCTGACGCGGCGACATCCTCGCGACATTATTACCTCCACCTGCCATTTATGGGAAATTTCAATTTGTTATTATTCTGTTTCGGAAGAACCGGGGAAGGGTGTGGTGCCTGAGTGCATCATCGGATTTCCCATATTAATTGTCATTGCCGTGATCATCTTCTCATAGACGGCATTGATCTGCTTCATGTAGCGCGCCATGCGCTCCGTCTCCTCACAATAGCGAGAGGATTCATTTGCCGATTTCTCATACATGTCGCGAATATCCTTCAAGCCTCTGTTGACACGGTCAATGCTTTCCAGCTGGCTTGCCACGCTTTTAAGTTGAATTTCGTAGATGGTGTTCAATCCGGAAATATTGCGGTTAAGGTCTGCCATACGGTCGGCATATCCGGAGGCATTGTTTGAGATTGCCTCAGAATTGTCGGTTATTGCCTGATATGACCGCAAAAGGACGGAACTTACCTCATTCAGGGCGCGGGTGGTTTCATGGAGTTGTTCCATCTGCTGCGCCACTGCCGTGATATTATCCCTGAGGGCAGCTATAGCCTCCTGATCGGAAGAGGCAGCGGAGGGCACACTTAACACCGGAGCTTCACCGCCGGATACCGGGCTTGACTGAGGAACCGCATGGCCAGTTTTCTTGCTTCCGGAGGGATAACCCTGCGCTCCTGTGGAGAATCCTTCGCCGGAGGAGAAATCAGGACGGTCGTCCGGGTCGCGCGAATCAAGCACAGGGAAGACCTCCTCCCAATGATAATCTTTCGGAGGACGGTCGAAAGCCGTTAGAAGAAACATGGCAATCTCAGTGCCCATGCCTATGCAAAGGAGAGTATTGCCTCCGGGGAGATGAAGAATCTTGAACAGGGCACCCCAGATGACAATTGCCGCGCCTATGGAATAAGCGAAGTTGAAGAACCGCTGACCGCTTTCCCCATGCAGGAAGCGCTCTATGAAATTGGCGTATTTTCTAATCTTGACCATTTTTATTTCTTTTTCTTTTGAGTGCCCTTGGCGAATCCGATTTGTGAACGGACATTCCTGAATCCGATATATGAGCGTTGCTCATTCTGATATTCCCACTGCCGGAGATCAGAGCGTATATTATTGGCTACATCTTTCCATGAACCGCCGCGCACAACCTTGCGCTTCATGCGGTAAGGGTCTTCCTTGGCGGCATCATAGCGGTATTCCGGATTTATGTCGGAAGTGAGGCGGTCGATGCTCTCGGTGAAAGCCGTCGAGGTCCATTCCGAAACGTTGCCTGCCATATCGTAAAGACCGAAGTCATTGGGTGCGTATGTGCCTACGGGGGAAGTTATGACATGGCCGTCGCGCACATAGTCGCCATCCATAGGTTTGAAATTTGCGTAGAAGCAACCACGTTCATCGTAGGGAAGCGTCTCTTCCCAGGGATAGGGATTTTCGGAATTTCCGGCTCGCGCAGCATATTCCCATTCAGCTTCTGTAGGAAGACGGTAAGGCTCCACATACACGTTATCTTTTCCTAAAGAGCGGCGTAGGAAATCAGTGCGCCAATTGGAGAAGGCGTTAGCCTGTTCCCAGCTTACTCCCACAACGGGATAGTTGTTGTAGCCTGCATGAGAGAAATACATGCGGGTGTAAGTCTCGTTGTAGGCGTTGTCGAAATCGTTTATCCAGCAGGTTGTGTCAGGATAAACGTTGACGATATATGTATTTACAAAATCGAAATCACCGGTGAGAGGCCGGGTGATGGTTTCACGGACAATTTCTCCTCCCTCAGTAAGATAGGCGGTGTCTTTAGAGATTACCGGAGAGGTGGTGGGAGTGGGAAGGTCAGTGTTGTAGACGCGGGTCTTCGGGTCAACCCTGTTTTTTCGACGAGCCGCCTCCGTATGGTTGTATATTTCGTAACGATAATTGAGCTGGGTAGGGTCGAGCTCGCGTTTTCCGGTTATGGGATTAACGCGATAGACACTTTCTATGGCTCTCAGCTCATCCTCATTGGGGTTACGCCAGGGAATAGCCTTGTTCCAATTGAGATAAGGCTTGACGGGGTTGCCCTCCTTATCCTCCTCAATCTTAAAAGCCTCATCACCACCGTAGGCGGGGTCGGCGAGGCGTTCGCGGATGATGGAGTCGCGCACCCAGAAGACAAATTGCTTATACTTCGAGTTGGTTATTTCAGTGTCGTCCATCCAGAACGCATCTACGGAGATGCCTCTCGGATTAGCCTTTATGCCATGGATTGAATCATCTTTTGACGGACCCATGGCGATGTTGCCACGATCAATGAGCACCATACCGTAAGGTGTAGGCTCCGCCCACGACGTTCCGCCTACGCCTGTAACCTCTCCTCCGGAAGAGGAGATTTTTCCGCCAAAACAGGATGAGAGGGATATTGCAACAAGCGATGCTGCAATAATCCGGAAAGATAGCCCCCTTGAAAAGCGGGAAATTGTTGTATTTGATTTGAGAGTCATAATCGTTGGATAGTTCGCTACATTAATCTTATGGAACGCTGCTTGTTTTTGTTTTTTCCGGCGAGGTCGAGGCGGAGTGAATAGCCTGCCACAATCTCGTGGCTGCCCGAAGAGGCTTTGGCTATTGCGGAGAGAGGATAAGAGTAGGCGTAGCCGAGAAAAAAACTCTTAAATTCCACACCAGCCATTGCAGAGATTGCCTCTTTCCATCTGTATCCTATTCCAAAAGAGAGAAATCTGTTGTAGGATGCACGCAGGGAGACATCACCGGTAAAACCTGAAAAGTCAGATGCAATGATAAGAGAGGGATGCACTTGAAATAACGAATTTCTCACTCCGATATTGCCAGTGGCGGTGAAATAAAGGGTGCGTTTAAGATATGTTTGATAATTCACGGTTTCTGAAGTTTCATTTCCTTCTGCCTGCATGTTTATCTCAGGAGAGGTGAGATGGAGGGCAGAGAGCCCCACTGAGAAAAGGGGGTGGGAAAATTCCACCCCTAAGGAGAGGTCGAAAGCATTTCCGGAGAGGTCTTGTTTCGGAATCGCCGGGTCGTCCGGCTCATGATAGTCATCTTCGGAGGGGATGTAGGCGTCAGATCCTCGGAACTTTGAATTATAGTAGCCTGCCTGAAGCCCGACGGATAACCGGCTTTTCAGTTTTTTTACAGGAATCTTATAACTGAGCTGGCCGTTTACGAGAAGGTTTGAAAAGAGACCGAGAGATTCCTGAGTGAAATTCACTCCGGCACCGGCTCTTTTGTCGAGCACCTTGAAGGGAGAGTCTGCCGAGGCAATGAAACTTTTAGGGGCATTGGTGATCCCTAACCATTGCAATCTTCCCCCGGCGCGGAATCTGATGAAGTCGGTGGAGCCGGTTGTCGCCGGATTATAGATTGTGGGCAAAGCCCAAAATTGAGTGAATATAGGGTCGGACTGGCAACGGGCTTCTGCGGCCGAAATGAAAACGAGCAGGAGCAGCAACATCCTTTTCAACATATAAGATTTCGCGCAGCTTCTCATTCGAAATAGAAGGTTAGGACCACCATATTTTGCTTTGCTTTTTTCAATGCAGCCGTCATTTTGAATGATTCCGGATCATCGGCAAGATCAGGGCGATCATGTTTGAGAATATCAGTAAGACCGAAGCAGAATTTCAATTCCGGATTCAGTTTGAAAAAGGGGAGATAAAAATCGACTCCGAGTCCTACGCAAAGGAAAGCGTCGGAGGTGTTGAAAAGCAGGGTCTCCCTTCTTTTCTTGCTGATGTCGAAAGCGAACATTGTTCCGGCAGAGAGATAGGGACGGGCATTACGCATCCTGTCGCCGGAAATCTTGAGATCGAGAGGGAGAGTGACGTAGGCGCTCTTAACATCCTGCTTCAGAGAGAGGTCGCTGTCGTAATCACGCATCACCACTCCTTTGCTTCCGAAATACATGCCGGGAGTGAACCGGAGCTCAAGATATTTGTGGAGACGCAAGGCTCCGAGAACGTTCACACAGAATCCCGGAGAGAAATTCGGCACCTCCGCCACCCAACGCTGACCGTCGTCGGAGACAATGCCGTTATGAGTGAAAGAGATATCCTGAACATGCATGCCGATAGAGAAGCCAAGATGCCATCGCTTGAGGTCGGCATAGGGACGATTCATAAGTTTATCCTGAGGCTTGGCGTCGAGGAACATTGAAACTCCCGACACGAAGAGGAGCGCCGAGATAGCCAGAAGCCTTAAAGAGATGATATGCCGTAAAAATCGTTTCATTGTTATAATAACGTGAGGGAATAGTTGCTTATTGCCACAATAAAACGTTAACAAGCGGGTTAAAAATCTATAAAGGAAATATAGAAATATGAGATTGAATATAATTAGAGGAAGACTGTTGTTTTTGCTTTTGATTTTGTGGCTGGCGCCTGCAGTGGGAGCGAGAGATTACCGGCCGGCGGATATAACGAATCCAAATGTGGCAGACAGGCGAGTCTATTTGGCAGACCCGGGACATCTTGTGGGCGCAGATGCCGCACGGGCTGTCAACGAACGGCTGTATGCCCTGCGTCAGCAGACAGGCGCAGAGGTTGCGGTGGCTGTGGTGCCGTCAAT
Organism: uncultured Porphyromonadaceae bacterium; assembly: GCA_947176915.1. Taxonomy (GTDB): domain Bacteria; phylum Bacteroidota; class Bacteroidia; order Bacteroidales; family Muribaculaceae; genus Lepagella. Next base: position 10,158 of record CAMWSM010000060.1, read on the forward strand.
CGGAGACATGACTATCGAGGATTTTTCCGAAAAATTGTTTACGCAATGGGGAATCGGAAAGTCGGATAAAGACAATGGGGTATTGATCCTGATAGCGCCTGAGCAACGGCGCGCGCGCATCACTACGGGATATGGAGTGGAGGGGGTGCTGCCCGATATTTCCGCCAAAAAGATCGTGGAGCGCTCCATTGTATCCAACATGAGGAACGGTGACTTAGATGCAGCTGTAAAGGCATCAGCTTTTGATGTGGCTGAAGTTCTGTCGAATCCGGAAGCTGCCGAAGAGCTTAAGAGCTCGGAGAAAGAGGCTTGGGAGAGAGGAAGCGGAAATGAGATAAGCGATGGCATTTTGCTGTCCTTCGCCGGATGGGTTGCTTTCGGCATCTTTTTAGTGGCGGCAGGATTATTTATTTATGATCTCAGGAAAGTCAGGCGTGCTCCTGACCGACACCATAAGTCGCTTGTATGGCACAAGCATCGCGGCAATTACTGGCTGCTTGCGCTGTGCTCTCTCGGGGCTGCTCTCCCTGTGGCGTTGATAGCTGAATGGTTGAGAAAAAGGACAAGAAACAAGCCCTTGAAATGTCCTACCTGCGGGGAGAAGATGAGGAAACTCAGCGAAGAGGAGGATAATGCGTTGCTTTCACCTTCCCAGGACTTTGAGGAATTACTTAAAACGGTAGATTATGATGTATGGGTATGCCCGTCTTGTGGCACAGTGGAACGTTTTGCATACAAGACCCCTCAGAACAGATACACGGAATGTCCTTCCTGCCATACGATAGCTATGTGCGAGGTCAGAGACCACACTATCGTGCCGGCTACCACTCGACAGAGCGGGGAGGGGGAGAAAATTTATGAATGTCAGTATTGCCATCATCAAAACCGCCGCAGATATGTTATACCAAAGAAAGATGATTCTATGGCTGCTGCAGCGGCAGCCGGGGCTGTATTAGGGTCTATGGGTAGCCGCAGAGGTGGAGGTGGCGGCTTCGGCGGTGGCTTCGGTGGAGGTTTTGGGGGAGGCTCGACCGGCGGGGGCGGAGCGAGCGGAGGATGGTGATGCGAACGCTCCCAATGTTCTAATCTTAACGCACTTATTTTTACATTTATGAAATTTGGATTTGTTAAAGCAGGAATTTTTGCATTTGGTTCTATATTAATCTCATCATGCGGAGGGAAAAATGCTGATGATGCTACCGGAATAAGTCTGGCGGGCTATGAATATGATTATATCGTGGAGCTGCCCGACAGTCTCGCAATGGATGGAGAAGAGGGAAAATATGTCCGTGTTTCCGGTCAGGGAGTATTGCCCGAAAAGATAGGGGATCACGAAATGGAGTTTGTCCGTGATTCCTTAATGCGTCTCGGAGGGGTGGCGAAGATTGAAGGGACTAAGGCACAGCCCCATCTTCTGCCCGGTTATTCCTTGACTGAGCTTGATCCTCGCAAGGATACTGCCGGGAGCACACGCTACAATGAGCTTACGGTAACTATGGTTACTCCTCGGATCGTGGTTTGGAGAGACTATGCCTATAGCTATCTTTTCCGTTCAGCGCATGGAGTGTACAATACGACTTTTGTAAATTACAGTATTCCCCAAAGGAAGATATTGCAGATGTCTGACTTATTTAAGGCAGGAAGCGAGGAGAGTCTTGCGGCGCTTCTGAGGAGTAAGTTGGAGGATGATGAAGTGGAATTATCCATTCCCCTCAAAGAGGTGGGAGTTCCGAATGATTTCGAGATAACGGAAAACGGCATACGGTTCGTCTATTCTCTTTACGAGATTGCGCCCTACGTCGAGGGGGAGGTGGCTGTTGAGCTGGAGTCTTATCAATTGAGCGAGCTTCTTCAGCCCGGGGTTGAGGATTTGCTTTGGCAAAGGATAGAGTGATGTGAAAAATCACAAAATTGTTGCCGTGTGTTTAACTTTTCATTCATTTCTTTGTCATAAAGATATAACTTCCAAATAAGAGATGCTATGAAAAAGTTTTTACTGATAATGCTCTTAGGCTTCGCCTTATCCGTGAACCCGATCTATGCCGATCGTCATCATGGAGGCGGAAAGAACGAAAGAAAGGAACATAGGGATAAAGGTCATAAAGACAAGGGCCATAAAGATAACAGACCTGGTGATAAACATCACCAACATAAGCCTCATGGCAATAAACATCCGGGAAATCACCATTGGAACAATGGCGGCCATTCGCGTCCTGCTCCGGGCAGACCGGTTGCACCACCACCGCCACCGCCGCGTCCTATACCGCGTCCGGTTCCGCCACCCCCTCATGCTTATCACATAGATCATGATCGGGTATATTATAACGGAATAGTGATTTCGGGACTTCTTCCGGCTGCCTTCCGCATACTGACGGATGGGTATGCTCTCAATCCGGAGTTTGTATATTTTCAGGGACGCCCCATCAGAGGCGCTTATCCGGGGTCTTTCAGAGTGTTGGGAGGAGGATATGCTGTTGACGGATTCGGCGTGTATTTTAACGGAGTCAGGATGGTAGGTGTAGATCGGGCGACTTTCGTATTGGATAAGGGGGGATATGCCCACGACAGATGGCACCGTTATCATCACGGCAGGCGCCTGAGATGATGACAGGAATTTCTGAAAATCATTTCGCGGGAATTTTTTTCAGACGCAAGGATGAATTATGATATGGAAACTGGATTGAGAGAATGCCGTTGTCTTCATGCTGGGCGACGATAGATTCCGAGAGCGGATTTCCCTCCGCATCAATCCACTCCACATTAAATATGTCTTGGAATAAACCGGGGGTAAGGATGGCTTTGACCATTCCTTGCCTCCATTTTTTATTATTGATTACTGCCCCGCCGATATATAGGAGGAGATATTTATCTCCGTCATTAATCAGGGCAAGATGGTAGTTGCCCCCCGGTCTAAGCAGACTTTCTTCGAGGTCTCTGTCAAAAAGCGCCCAGTAACCCTCGAGAGGGTCTTTGCTTTTCTTAAAATATTCATCAAGGAGGTTTTTCTCTTTCCATAGCGGGGAAACATCCGGCTTTAGAGAAGAGAGGGGGAGGAGGGCAATGTCGGTTATGTTTATAAGGGCGGCTGGGTCTGCTTCGAATCCGAACCCGGTGAGTGGAATATCGGGCAATTGCGCCACAAGAATCCTCAGGGGCGACCGAGAGCCGGCATTGACGTAAAGTGAGGAGTCTGCTTTGCGTATTTCCCAGTAGTTGATACCGGTGTGGCAATCTAATTCCGTATTGTCTATAATTACAGATGAGGAGAGGGGAGGGACAGAACTGAGGAGTGAGATTTCCGACGCGCTTACTTCATTTTCCATAGCTTTTTTTGCAGTGGATCGGATGGAGATGCGTAGCGTGTCGGAGTGGTTGAAAATCAGCACGAGACTCCATGCCGGGGCAGCAACCCTTTGTTGGGAGCCGTCGGGCTTTATGAAAGGAAATCTCTTCTGAGGGTGGGCATGAGAATTGGATGCGCGGAAGGATAGCGAGAAATCATTGAGAGAGGTGGGGAGAGTGAAGATGTCGGAAAGAGGGAGATGTGATATATTGTCGATGGAGAGACCATCTTCAGTTGCAAATTTGAAAGGCTCATATCCCCTTCCTTTATTCCATCTCCAGCCTTGAGGAGTGGCAGGTCGGTGGCTTAGCAAAGGGAAATCTACAGAAATAAGAATCAGGATGAGTATGAGCAGTCGGATCATTTGCCAATTAGATTAGATACGCTTGAGACAATTCCGACGATGGCAAATATAAGGATAACGCTACCGATGATTTTATTGATTAGCCACATGGATCGGAGGCTGAAATGGGTGCGGACCTTGTTGATAATGTATGTTACGAGCCACCACCATCCGAGGGCGCCGGCTGCTATTGAAAGGTAGCCGACAATGTAATGATAAAATTTAACTTCGGGAACCGGGAAGTTGAATCGGGCGAAGAGTCCGATGATAAGGAACAGGATAAGGGGATTGGAGACGGTGAAAAAGAATCCACCGAGGATATTCTTTTTAGGAGAGGCGGGTTCGTCTTGATTTGATTGTGTGATTGATGAAGCAGGATTTTTCTTGAAAAGATATATGCCGAATCCTATCAGGACGGCACTTCCGACAAGCTGGATAACGTTTTGGTTGTGTTCAAGAAATTCCTGAATGAAGGAGAGTCCGAATCCTGTCAGGAGACAGTAAAAAAGATCTGAAATTGTCGCTCCGATTCCGGTATATAGCCCCGGCCTTCTTCCTTTTGCAAGCGTGCGCTGGATACACAACATCCCCACCGGCCCCATAGGGGCGGAGATAAGAATGCCGATGGCCACTCCACGCCATATCATATATATCAGACTTTCAATAAAGTCCATGCGTATTGTTCAAAATATGAGTATTTCCGTCAAGCGGGGGCTTGTAGGAAACTTGTCAATTAGTTATTAGATATCCACCGGCTCCGGAAGATATGCATTGGTAGCGCCTCAATCCGCAGGGTGTGCCGGAGGCAGCCGGACCGCTAATGGGAGAGCCCCCTGCGGTTGTAACGTTGAAAACGGAGCCGCAGGAGTGGCATACAGCCGAATAAGTTTCATTTTCAATTTCCACGATCACTTTTGCATCCCGCTCCACAGGGCAGGCGAGATCATAGGCGAGGGGAATATCCGTGTCGTTGGAGAAGGGGTCTATTCCGGAGATAAGTAGGACTCCTCCGAACCCGGTTGCCGACATTTCGGAAAATGGGAAAGAGCGAGGTTGGCGAATGCCGTTAGCGAGAATGAATTGTCGGTGGGAGCCGAAACCTGCTACTCCAAAGCTATTCCATGTGCCGGCATCAGCCAGGCGGATATTGACCGGCATATTGGGAATCCTTTCATCGTCAACAGTGGAGCATCCGCAAAGGGAGATGAGGATTACCGACAGGAGGGTGAGGAGAAGTCTGGTCATGCGAAGGGAATGGCTCTGAGCACCTCTCCGAATTGATCAGCCATTTTCTGGATTGGACCGCTGATCATTGGCTTCAGCATTGCCGGAATCTCAATGTCGATAACCACCTGGGCATTACATGAGGAATCCGTGAGGGGATTGATGTGCATTGCCAAAGAGAGGGGCACGGGTGAGCCTTCGCCGGAGAGGGCGATAAGGGTTGGCTCGACCTTCTTGGTGAGACGAAAGGTCAAGGCGCCTACCGGACCGCCGGGCACTGTGATTGAATCCGGCGTAATCGAGATGCTGTCGAACATAGCCTTTTTGTCGTCGGGAATTTTATCGGCAGGCACTTTATCGAGAAGTGTTTTCAGATTTTCGAGATTTGACAATTTGGCAAACACGGCTTCGGCAGAAGCTTGAAGTGTTTCCAAAGGACTTTTATATTCAGCCATTATCTAAATATTGAGATTATACACTTAATGACGAGGAGGGAGGGAGATTTATTCTTTCATAGAATTTGGCACCCAGTCGGCAGGATCTTTACGCCATTCACGCAGTTCCTCTGCTTCGGAAGGGCTTATGTAGCATGTTTCCTCTGCCACTTCCAGCATTGTGGGGTAGCTGCAGAGAGCCACGAGGTTGATGTTGGCTTCATGGAAACGTTTCACCGCCATCGGGAATTGATAGTTGAAGAGACAGGTCATGCCGATAACTTCACCGCCGTATGTCTGGAGAATGTCGACAGTCTTGAGCGAACTGCCTCCCGTTGAGACAAGGTCTTCGATTACCACTACTTTTGTGCCGGGTTTAAGATTGCCTTCTATAAGGTTTTCCAGCCCATGGTCTTTGGGCGTGGCACGTACGTAAACGTAGGGAAGCCCGAGAGTGTCGGCAACGATTGCTCCGATAGCGATTGCTCCTGTAGCAACTCCGGCAATGACTTCCACGTCAGGGAAATGTTCGAGTATGACTCTTGCGAATTCTACTTTAATGAAATTGCGAATGTCCGGATAGGACAAGATACGTCGGTTGTCGGTGTATATAGGGGAGTTCCAGCCGGACGCCCAAATGAAAGGGTTTTGAGGCTGAAGCTTTATTGCACTGATTTGCAGGAGTTTCTCGGCAAGAATTCTTTCCGGTTTTTTCATAATTGATTATGTTTTAGTTTGTGAGTCTCCCCATAGGGAGGAGAGAAGGGTTCTGAAAAACCCCTTAGAGTGCAAAATTACATCTATCTCTAAAAATATCCAAATATAAAACATTAAATAGGAAAAAAAATGAAAGAATGCAGGGGAAATAGTGTGAAAAGGTGTTAAAAGGTTACTCCTATCGTAAGGATATGCAGACGGCATGTGGGGGCTGCGCCTGTGATGACTGAGCCTGCCGAAGAGATGGTTGCGCCGGTGGTGCAGACGTCGTCAACAAGCAGGATGTCTTTTCCGTCGAGTTGCGATGAATCCTTGATGGAGAATATGCCCTTTGTGTTGGAGAGGCGTTCCTCTTGGGAAAGAGATGTCTGAGTTTTGTGCCCTTTTGTAGCGATCAGGGGGTAGGAGACAGGGAGGCCGGTTGCGCGGCTTATCCCTTCCGCGATAAAGTGGGTCTGATTATATCCCCGCCTTGCTTCTTTCAGGAAGTGCATGGGCATAGGAACAATGAGGTCTATTCCGGAGAAAAAACCTGTGGAGAATAGTTCCTTTCCCGCAAGTTCACCGAGCAAGATGCCGATATCAGGGAAGTTACGATATTTCAGATCCTGAATCAGTTGTGAGAGCGGGGAGCCTTTGCTGTAGAATAGAAAGGCGGTTGCCTTTACAAAAGGGAAATGCCCGGCGAAGCGTTCCTCCATAGGGTTGAGGCGGCGTCGGTGATAGCCGGTGCGGGGAAGAGTTGAGAGACAGTGGGAGCATGCGAATTTTTCATGTGACGCCAGACTCGCATTGCATACGTGGCAGCGAGGTGGAAAAATGAAATTCAGAAGGTCGGCAAACCAATGGAGGTGTTTCATTGCGTCAGGATGTTTCGGTTGGTTCGTTCTCTGCACTACGCTTTGCTCGTTTCACCATACTTTCCACTGCTTTTGCCGCTAAGTCGGAGGAGAAACCTCGCGACAGGATATGCCGATAAAGTTTGAGCCGCTCTTCCCGGGCATTTTCACCGGTGAGATCAAGCTGGCGGCCTTTGGCGAGAGTAACTCTGCGCAGGGCATCGATATAATCCTTATTGTCAATCTCCCGTAGAGCATTGTCTATGTCAGTCTTTGGTATTCTTTTTGCCATAAGCCCGAGGCGGATCTTATTTTTTCCCCAGGATGAGAAGCGGCATTTATCGCGAGCGAAACTGACAGCGAATCTTGAATTGTCGATGAATTTATTGTCGCGAAGAAATTGCAGCAGTTCCTCAGAATCCGATTGGGAAAGGCCCAGACGCAACAGCTTTGTGCGGATGTCGAATTCGCATTGTTCGGAACGGGCGCATAGGTCTGCCATGCGGAGGCGTGCCGCTTCGGGGGATAGAGGCTTTTTCACAGGCATGGTTTATGGACTTTGATGAAACGGTCTTTGCCGAATGAGTCTTTTATAATCTCAACCTCGCTGAATCCGACGGAGGCAATGAATTCTTTGAGTTGCGAGGCATGGCGGGGATTGATTTCAAAAAATAGATAGCCCCCGGGGAGGAGCGCGTTTTGTGAGAGGAGGGTTATTCTTTTGTAGAAAATGAGAGGATTGGAATCAGGGACGAACAGGGCGTTGTGAGGTTCGTGGAGCAAAACGTTGTCATCCATGTCCTTTCTTTCGCTTTCGTCAATATAGGGAGGATTGCTCACTATTATGTCAAACTCCTTCTGAAGGGAGGCGGAGAGAATGTCGGCGAGAATGAAGTTGATTTTTACTTTCAGGCGTTTTGCATTGAGGCGCGCCGTGAGGAGAGCTTCGGGAGAGATGTCGAGTGCGGATACCTGCGGAAATTTTAAAGAACGGGCGAGGGCAATCGCTATGCACCCTGAGCCTGTGCCGATGTCGAGCACGCGTAGGTCGGGACGTTCACCGACGGTGTCGGTAATTATATCGACCAGTTCTTCTGTTTCAGGACGAGGGATCAGCACCGATGGGTTGACAGAAAATTCCATGCCATGGAAACGCGCCTCCCCGGTGATGTATTGAATTGGCTCGTGATTCAGGAGGCGGTTGAGTATTTTTTCCACCTCCCCCTTGATGAAGGAGGAGAGGGGTTCGGGTTCGTGCATGATCATATCGACCGTATTCCACCCCTTGAGATGATGGAAAATGATTTTTATAATGGCTTCCGTTTCACCTTTACCATAAATTGGGTAAAGGTTTGTGCGAAGTTTTTTCAGAGTCTCACGCATTTTGGCTGTATAATTAGTCACAGATCAAAAAGGCTGCCTCGAGGTCAGAGCCCTTTGATCATTATGAGATTGTCTGTTCACTCACCTTACTCCTTGATGACATCCCTTTTAACGTGAATGGTTACCACTCTATATTCCGGTGATGTACGAGTTACAAAATCTCTTTAAGTCAGTTTTGTAACGGGAATTGATTCAGGAGTTTGGATATGTGAACTTAGCTTTGGGGAGAATAGAGTTTCATACAAAATTAGAGATAAAAATATAAAAAAGCAAAAAATAATTTGGATAATTGAGAATAAAGCAGTAATTTTGCACTCACAAAACGGAAAGCCTATGACTGACGAGACAGTCTAAGCCGGACGATGGTCCTATAGCTCAGTTGGTCAGAGCACCTGACTCATAATCAGGGAGTCCTTGGTTCAAGCCCAAGTGGGACCACAAATTAGAAATCAAGCAGTTACGACAACAATCGTAGCTGCTTTTTCTTTTGTTTTGAACACAAATCTGAACACAACTCAATTCTATCTCCTATCTATACCCAAGCATCTTCAATGTGTTCAACCCCCTACATCCAACTTTATATAGG
>CAMWSM010000061.1 GCA_947176915.1 uncultured Porphyromonadaceae bacterium
GTCTCAGACTGATGCACACACCCCAACTGGGGGAATTAACTGAATATCCCTAAGTAAGTGTTGAAAATCATCTGAAAAAACAAAAATTACGGTTTTCCGTAGTTTTTTAATCAGATTATTAATTTTATCTTTGCAAAAGTTTGTGAAACTGTCCGGCATAGTGGCGTAATACGGAAACGACCACCCGTCAGCGCCATAAGTATTGGCTCGGACGGAGAGGTAAGATTAAGAGTATGTTTCACTTAAATAACATGAAAATGACTGGAAGAAAACTTTTAACAATAATTGGAGTCGTATGCGCCTCTTTGCTCATAGCTCCGACAACGGAGGCACAGCAATCGAAGGCAAGTGTTACCTTCATCACTCCTAATACGTTTTTTCTTGAGGCGCCCTGGGCACTTCTTGACAATGTAAACGACGACGTTTTCTGGGTGATACGCGGCAGTGGATTTCTGAGCACGGATGAGAAATACGAGTTCTGGAAGGTTGACGGCACAAAATTGTTTGATGCCGAATGGGAGAAAACATACTCTGATCAGCCGATCTTCAACAGTGGGGTTGTTCCCATGCGCCGTCCTTCGGGAAATATAATGAGGAAGGGGAATATCTGCTTGCTTTACACCGACGGAAAAATAAAGGATCTGAATGTAAGGTGGGATAAAGTGACCAACTTTAAGGATGGCGTGGCAGTAGTAATGCCCTCTATGGGGTCCGGAGAAGCTTTCTATATTGACACCACCGGAAAGAGGATCTATCCCAATATAAAGGTAGACGGTTATGGGTTCAATATCATCCGCCCTCTGCGCGACGGAATGAGAGCTTATAAGGCATACGGGAGTGAATGGGGATATATTGATGCAAACGGTGTGGTGAAATTATCTCCCAAATATAAGGATGCCAGAGAGTTTTCGGAAGGGTATGCCTGGGTAAGAATGGAGGATGGAACACAGCAGCTTATTGACAAGACAGGCAAAAGTGTGTTTAAGGCATCTTCCGGGGCGGGAAGAACCTCGGATGTCGTAGACGGAAGATTCTATGTGGATGAGGGTTCTTCCACATGTTATTACGATTTGAAAGGCAACCAACTGGCTTGCTTTGATTTAGGTAATCAGTTTTATGGGGGATATGCCTTTGTCTCCCGTCCGAAAAGTTTTGGAGATGTCGACACTCAATTGATTGATACGGCTATGAACATTGTCCGTGAAATACCCTGGACTCTTGTTGATGTTGGAATGGTCAGCGAAAAGAAGCCCATATTTACCTCCTCAGGACTTGCCAATGTCAATAATCATAACATAGGTGGCAATAGCTATTTGCTAAAGCCAAATGCTGATATAGCCCTTGCCGGATATGAGAACAATAGAGACATTGTGATGAGTATAAACGAGTTCAAACCGGTTTCTGATTGCGGCTATTTTGTAGCAAACATCAATATTGAGCTTGACGCATGGAGCAGGCTTAATGGCAGGGCTGTGATAAAAACTACGGGAGAGGTTGTGATGATAGTATCGGAAGATAAGGGATTTGTAAGGAGTTACGGAGCGGGTTATCCTGTCCGTCAGTCTGATCTTGATGCCAACGGAGGCTCATTTACTATCAAGGCTCTCGACATAAGTCAGCCTTCTGTGAGTAAGAAAGCTTCTGTCAAGTAAAGTATAATTGACTATGCCATTAAGGAAAGGAGCCAACCCGTTTCAGCGGGAAGGCTCCTTTTTGTAAGTTTGCATCCTCGCGGACGCCATTAAAATGTCTAAAACCACTCAGGAAAGGATATCATATTTCCTCGGGAAGTAGACATACTCTTATTTCCATTATAAATCACATTCAGTCTCTCTGGAGGAGTGCCCGAGAGTTTACCCCATTTATCCAATCCTCTGAAAAAATCTGAATAGTGGATAATTCTCGTTTAATCATTTGTTTAATAAGTGCTTATAATTAATTTTGCAAATCTCAAATCCGATTTGAGATTTGCAAAATTAATTATAATCCTGTTCATTATCAATTATTTTCATAAAATAAACGGGAAATTAGGATGAGGATGAGGGTAAAATCACGGATTTCCGTAATTGATTGATGATAAAAGGATTATTAATTTTGTAATTTAGAAATATCAGTTTCTGAAAATTTTTTGAATATTGAAATAACAATCTGACATAACAATCTATGAGAAAATGTATTCTATCTTTGCTGCTATGTGCGGCGACAGTTTTCTTTCCTGAACGGATGATGTCGCAAACCTTTTGGGACGGCACCACAGATGAGGAATGGGCTGGAGAAGGAACCTCCACCTCGCCTTACCTTATCACTTCAGCGGCAGAACTGGCGGGATTAGCCAAACGAACAAATAAAGGAGAGACTTTTGAAGGGAAATATATTCAGCTTGCGGCGGATATATGGCTGAGCGATGAGTCAATGCCGGCGGATGAACGACCATTGTGGACACCGATCGGTTTGTATTCCCTCAATAATGATGATGAGGAGACCAACCCCGGCGGTTTCTACGGTACAGAATATTGGTTCAAGGGAAACTTTGACGGAGGGGGACACACCATCTACAATCTATGGTATACAGGTACAACGGATTTTGACGATTGGAACGACCCGTTCGGTTCGGGGCAGCTCGACTTCTCGGCTTGGTATAAGGCTCTTTTCGGTCTTCTTGACGGAGCCACAGTCAGCAATTTGAAGCTTGAGAATGTCAACGTCGGAGGCACAGCCCTTATCGGCGGACTCTCGATAAGGGTGAAAAATTCCACATTTACGGACATCTCGGTGTCCGGTTCAATCAAATCAGGCGATCTGGCTGCCGGCGGTTCTGCGGCAGCTATAGCAGTTGAGGCATACAACAGTCATTTCAAGCGTTGCTCCACCTCGGCAAAGGTCTATGCCCGCAGCAATACAGGAGGTCTTGTAGGTCATCTGTATGGATCCTCCACCGTGGATGAATGTTCATCGACAGGAGAAGTTACCGGTGGTGTGCATATTGGAGGTCTTATCGGTGTCTCTTCCCAAGAAGAGGGAGAGGAGAACGGACCCACACCGATGATTACCAATTCCACTTCCTCGGCGGTAGTCAACATCATACCTGCCCGTAATCAGGGAGATATGGGCGCGGGATTCATCGGCTACAACGAAGGGACCATATCATGCTGTTCCGCAACGGGCGATGTCAATGTCCTGTCGGATACCGGTGCGGGCTTCTGCTATTACAATTATGGCACGATCGAGAGTTGTTATGCCACAGGCAATGTACATGGAACTGAGAATATCGCGGTAGTATGCTCGTTTATCGGCGACAACGGGATTGACGAGGGTTACGGCGTATACCGTCCCGGCACTGTCCTCAACTGCTATGGAGCCGGGAAGCTTTCCGGAGACGATAATCCCCGCATCTCCGGATTTGGCTGGATTAACTTCCAAGACAGAGGTTCAGTCATGGCAAACTGCTATTATGACGCTACGAAAAATCCTGAGCTATACGGAGATGGGAATTCAATTATCGGCTCTTATGGAGTAACTACCGAATATCTTCAATCACGTCAGTTTGTTGATGAACTCAACTTTATGGCAGCCGTGATGGGTACATATCTCTGGGAGTATGTCGAGGGAGGTTATCCTGTCCCGACAGATGTCAAAGCTACATCAGTAGAGCCATTCTTTGCCGGAGGCAAGGGAACGGCTGTCGCCCCATATCTGATATCAAATAAAAAACAGTTGGAAAACCTTGCTTTCGCAGCCAACCGCAACTGGAATTTTATCGGACAATATTTCCTGCAGACCGCTGACATTGCCCTTAACGATCCAAAGGATACCTGGGGAGATAAGATGCCGGAACAGTGGACCCCTATAGCTGTGTATAACCATTCAACGGAAGGGATTAATTTATCTCACCGCTTCTGCGGAGTCTATGACGGAGGCTTGCATACTGTAAGCAACCTTTATATCGACAACGATGCGCTTCTATGTGCCGGACTGTTCGGCATCATAGGGAAGGATGCGGTTATTAAGAATTTGGGTGTGACTGACGTTTGGATGGCTGCTAAGGATTATGTCGCTCCCATAGCAGGTTCGGTGCGAGTGCATAATGAGTGCGACCAGTTTAAAGGGAACGTGTCGCTCATCCGTTGCTGGAGCTCCGGAGAGTTGACTATGGGCCGGTCGGGAGGCATAATAGGCGACTCCAACACAGGAGGAATGACATATATAGATGCTTGTTATTCAACTGTCGAGTCGAATACGTCCGCACTTGTCGGAGCCAGCTATTATCAGGCTACTGAATTGAACGGATGCTGGTTTGGCGGCAATGTAGGAAGTACAAGTTTTGCATTTAGCGGCAATGAAATCCTTTTCTGGAGCTTTGCTGACAAAGACAAGATTAATAATACTTATAATCGCAATCAGCCTTACCTTCGTTCGACTGAATATATGCAGAGCCGTCAGTTTGTGAATGACCTCAACTATGCTGCCGCTTACAAGGGAATCGATGGAGGATGGTGTTACAATGAAAAATCTTATCCCGCGTTCTCCGGTGAAGCTCCTGCGCTTACGGTCAAATTGGATGACGGCATAGGTGGAGAGGTGTCGTTCAAAGCATTCAAAGGCTCTGTTCTGTCGAAACCTTCCGACCCACAGAGAGATGGTTACAGAATGTTGGGATGGTATGAGGACGCGGATTTCACACGTCCGTTTGCTTTTGGTTCTACGGAACTTACATCTGACCTTACATTATATGCCCGCTGGGGGGAGTGTGTTGAGCCTGACTATTCCATTTTCGGGAATAAGTTTGCCAAAACCTTTACAATCACCACTCCGGCACAACTCTATGCCTTTGCTAATATTGTGAGCGGTACTGCCGCCGACACTGATCGTTCGGATTTTGAGGGGAAGACGGTAGTTTTGGGTAACAATATAGAACTTAATGACATAGCAGACTATGAGTTCTGGGGTAACGGGATCACACCTTTGGAGTTCCCGGGTATAGGCAGTTCCAATTATAACTATGGATTCAACGGTTCGTTTGACGGACAAGGACATGCGATTGTGGGATTATATTCCGGCAATAGCCTGTTTGCAGTGATACAGGAGAATGGTTCAGTAAAGAATTTGGTGCTGAAGAATGCTTATATTGCGAATCAGGAGGGAAACAGCAACGCTCTCTTCGCTCAGGAACTCTTCGGGTCTCTTTATCAGTGTGGTGCGGAGGGAAAGATTGAAGGTACACAATCCAAAGGTTCCACCAATACCTATTTGGCAGGTCTTGTAAGGGAGGTGAAATCCTCAGGAAGTGTGGAACAATGCTATGCGGATGTAGAAATAAGCTGCGATCAGAACGGCATTGCCGGCCTGGTAGGTGTGAACGGTGGCAGTGTAAAAGACAGTTACTCGATAGGAAATGTACTGATTATTAATCCCGGGAATTTTGGAGGAGTAATCGGCTCAAATTCAGGCGGTGTGAGCGGCTGTTATTCGGCTCTTTCCTTGGACTGGGAAAAAGCTCCGGAAAATATCAATGGCAGTTATGGCGGTCTATACGGATATAACTCTGATAGCGAAGCTCCGAAAGGATATTTCAATAAGGAACTCGTGGAAGCAGCTTTCAAGATGTTCCCGAGCGGCTGGTCAGGCAATTTCTATGAATCGTCAATGGCGAAAGGGACCGGTCTCACCACGGTGGAAATGAAGCGGATGGATTCTTATACGGGTTGGGATTTCACAAACGTATGGGGTCGGCGTAGCGATATGAACGATGGCTATCCTTATCTGCGCTGGACTGCTCCGGGTCTTCCCAACGATATTGACGGAAGCGGAGTGGAGAGTGTGGATATTGACAATAGTGGCGAAGTGGTGATTTATGATCTTCAGGGTTATCCTGTCTACAAAGGGACAGATGGAGGCTTCAACCTTCCGTCAGGCATATATCTCAAGCGCTGTGGCGGTAAGACTACAAAAATAGTGGTTAGATAAGACATATTGACTTAGCCATGCAGAAAGAGGGTGTATCAAATTTGAGATACATCCTCTTTTTCATAATGCTTGGGAGGGGATTGCTCCGCAATCCCGCTATGCAGTAAGAAAGTAATCTTTATTCTCAGTAAATTTGCTAACGAAGCGGGATTGCGGAGCAATCCCCTCCCAAGCATTACATTCCATTAGGCTTTTTTGCTACACCTCTTTCTGTTATTTTTTCAGGAATATAGAAAGACATATCATATTTTTTTGTAAATTCGTAGCCGATAGTATGATATATATATTGAGTTAAAGAATGAGAAAAGGAATATTTACGCTGTTGGTTCTCGTAATGGGGATAACGCTCTGCAGGGGAGAGGAGAAGGAGATTGCTGGAATTGCGGCTTTGAGGGAGGCGGCTGACAGTCTGCATAACGTGGGACGCACGGATTCCGCAGTGATTGTAGGGGCTGAGGCCATACGTCTTGCGGAGAATATCGGCGACCCCACGCAGATTGTAGGGACTCATGCCGCGCAGGGTGTCTTCCTGCGCTCGCTCGGAAGAGTTGACGAGGCTTTGAAAAGCTATGAAAAGGCGCTTGCCATAGTAACGTCGGGAAAATTCCGTGAGAATCCCGACGGGGAGGCAATAGAGGAGATAACATCGCTTTATATCAATCTGGCTGTCCTCAATCTCGACACGCAGCATAAGGAGCAGGCGGCAAAAAACGCAGTCCTTTCAGGGGAGTGGATTTCAAAAAGTAAAGATCCTGAGCTGAGAAGCACGATATATGGCGTTGTCGGCTCTGTACTCACCGGAAGCGGCGACCTTCAGAACGCGCGCAAATATCAGGATATGGCATATCGCGATGCGTTGGAATCCGGCAATAATGAGGCTGCTTTCCGCGCTGCCGCCTACACAATGCTTATTTCCGATCGTCTCGGGGATAAACAGGATGCCGAGTTGTGGAGAAAGAAATGCAATGAGCTGTTCGGAGAGGTTGAGTCGATGATGGCGCGGCTTGTCTATTATCAGGCGGAGTGTTCAATATGTTTGAAGAATGATGACAAGAGGGGGGCTCTGAAATGGTTTCGGAACATTTTGGAGTTGAAGGGGATAGATAATCTTCCTTTTGTAAAGTTAGATGCTTACAATAACATGCACATAGCGTATGCCGGTCTGGGTGATTACAGGGAGGCTTACAATACTCTTCTCCAAAGCAATGAGATAAGGGATTCGTTGTGGGCTGCTGAGAAGACTGAGAGCCTCCGCGATCTGACGGTGAAATATGAGACCAAGGAGACAGAGCTTGCCCTTGCCCAAAGCGAGGCGAAGAGAGCCAACACTCTGATGTGGCTTTTTGCCTCCCTCGGTATTCTGCTGTTAGGCGTGATCTTGTTTGTGATATATGCGGGCAGACAGCGTCGCAGGCGTTTGCAAAGGGAGATAGAATTTGCAAATTTACGCGCCGACATCGGCAGGCAACTGACGGCTCAGTATGTGGAGGGCCTTGAGAATGAACGCAGGCGCATGTCGCGTGAACTGCATGACGGGGTATGCAACGACCTTCTTGCCATTCAGATGAATATGAACAACGGACAATCTCCGGAACAGACAGCCGAGTTGATAGAGACGTGCCGGGAATCAGTCCGGAGGATTTCCCACGAACTCATGCCTCCCGAATTTGCGTACGCCACAATCGACGAAGTGGTTAGATTCTTCATCGGGAAACAGGGTGAAGCAAATAAAGAAAGGATAACACTTACCTACACCTCCTCGATAGCGGATGCGGACTGGAGCGAAGTGCCCGATGATGTGGCTTTGGAGGTTTACAGGATAATTCAGGAGGGTGTAGGGAATGCAGTGAAGCATTCCGGTGCATCTCAAATAGATGTCTCTCTTGTGGTCAACGGTTCCGCGCTTGAAGTTGAGATACTCGATAACGGTGTCTACAAGTCATCAGGGAAAAAGGGTCTCGGGCTTGATTCCATGCGAAAGAGAGCGGGGGCTATCAGGGGCTCCCTCTCTGTCGAGTCAATTCCTGAAGGGAGAACGGCAGTGAGACTGAATGTGGAAAACTACGGAAAACCGTAATTGACAAGTATTGAAAGGTATCGTAATTTTGCAAAAATAGATTTTCGCAAAATTACTGCCCGACAATGACCGTAAATTCAGACTTATCCCGGATGAAAATAGCAGTTGTTGACGACCATGATTTGATAAGAGAGGGTCTGAATGCCATTCTGGTCAATAATGGAGTCAGACATGTTGAAAAATTCGGCACGGCAAAGGCGCTGCTGGAGAAACTTGATTCAGGGGAATCATATGATTTCTATGTGTTGGATCTGGAATTGCCCGATATTGACGGATTTGTGCTGATTGAGATGTTGAGGGCGCGAAATTCAGCAGCCAGGATTATTATCAGTACGGTGCATGATGAGATATGGACTTTGCGTAAGCTCATGAAGAGAGATGTGAATGCCATTATCTATAAATCAGGGGATGGGGGTGAGATAGTAGCGGCTATAAAGGAGGTGCTTGCCGGCAACCATTATTATTGTCAGCCTGTGCTTGACGCTCTGAAACAGGCTGCGGATTCCAGTCTTCATCCATCGGCTCGTGAACTGGAGGTGCTCCATCACATCTCCCTCGGGCGGACTTCACGAGAAATTGCAGCGGCGATGTTTGTCTCGGAAAACACTATCGAGGCCCATAGGAAATCTCTTTTTGCAAAATTAGGGGCAGTCAATGTGGTCGATCTCATAGTCAAAGCAATCGATAAGGGGTATTTGAAAAAGAGTCCTGCCCGGTAAGTCTTATGACACTTTGGGAGGCATACCGGCGAAATAAAATTTGCATATCAATGGAAAAATGCCTAATTTTGGCAAAAATACAAGAATTTTCCCAGATATGTTTGAAATTGTCAGCAAACGGGAGTTGGCTCCTAACATCGTGGAGATGAAAGTGAATGCTCCGCGTGTGGCGGAATCCGCCAAACCGGGACAGTTTATTATTGTCCGCACCGACCGATTCGGTGAGCGTATCCCCCTCACAATCTGCGATTATGATCCGCAGGAAGGCACAGTTACAATTGTTACCCAGTCAATCGGTCTTTCTTCCCATAAAATAAATGATATGAATGTAGGGGAGGCTTTCGCAGATTTCGCGGGACCTCTCGGTTGTCCCTCTGATCTTCTCGATCTTTCGGAGGATGAATTGAAGAAGAAGAAAATACTGTTTGTAGCCGGTGGAGTAGGCACGGCTCCTGTCTATCCTCAGGTGAAATGGCTGAGGGAGCATGGTGTGGAGGCTGATGTGGTGATCGGAGCAAAGACAAAAGACCTGTTCACCTACGTGGATGAGATGAAGAGCGTGGGAAACGTTTATCTCTGCACGGACGACGGCTCGGAAGGGTTTCATGGAATGGTAACCGGTCTTATGAAGGATCTTATCGATAATCAGGGGAAGAGGTATGACCATTGTGTCATAATCGGACCGATGATTATGATGAAGTTTGCTGCCTTGACCACTAAGGAATATGGCATTCCTACTGTAGTTTCTCTTAATGCCCTTATGGTTGACGGCACCGGAATGTGTGGAGCATGCCGGGTCACTGTCGACGGGGAAACACGTTTCACGTGTGTGGAGGGTCCGGAGTTTGACGGACATAAAGTGGATTTCGACGAGGCTATGCGCCGCCAGAATATGTATCGCGACAATAAGAAAACTCATCCTGAAACAGAAAATTGCAAGTGTAATGGCTAACAGAATACCGCGTGTACCCGTGAGGGAGCAGGACCCTGTGAAGAGGGCTGCGAATTTTGAGGAGGTTTGCTACGGTTATGATGCTGAAGAGGCGCAACTTGAGGCATCGCGTTGTCTTAATTGTAAGAAGCCCCGTTGTGTGGAAAGTTGTCCGGTGCATGTGGATATTCCCGGATTCATAAGTAAGGTGGCAGCGGGAGAGTTCCGCGAAGCCGCTCTCGTCATAGCCCGCGACAGCAGTCTGCCGAGTGTGTGCGGGCGTGTGTGTCCGCAAGAGACCCAATGTGAAGGTTCATGCGTGTTGGGCGTTAAGTTTGAGCCTGTAGCGATTGGCAAGTTGGAGCGTTTTGTAGGCGATTGGGCAATTGAGAATCGCGAGGCAATCCCTGCTCCGGAAATTGAGCGGAATGGAAAGAGAGTGGCAGTGATAGGATCCGGACCTGCCGGACTTGCCTGTGCATCCGACCTTGCGAAACTCGGCTATGATGTAACTGTGTTTGAGGCGCTTCATGAATATGGTGGCGTCTTGGTATATGGCATCCCGGAGTTCCGTCTTCCTAAAGACAGAATTGTCGCCAAAGAGGTGGAGGCTGTGCAAAGGCTCGGTGTTCATTTTGAAAAAGATGTGATCGTAGGGCACACAATGACTGTAGATGACCTTCTGGATAATCAGGGGTTTGAGGCTGTTTTTGTCGGTTCCGGCGCCGGGCTGCCACGTTTCATGGGTATTGAAGGGGAGAATCTCAATGGAGTCTTTTCCGCGAATGAATATCTGACCCGCGCCAATCTTATGCACGCTTACGACTCTCATTATGACACACCCATATATCAGGGTCGCAGGGTAGTGGTCGTAGGAGGAGGAAATGTCGCTATGGACGCTGTCCGCACGGCGAAACGTCTTGGAGCGGATGCAGTCATTGTCTATCGTCGCAGCGAGGCGGAACTTCCGGCACGTGTAGAGGAGGTGCATCATGCCAAGCAGGAGGGGATAGAGTTCCGTATGCTGACCAATCCCGTGCGTGTCATTGGTGATGAAGCGGGAAAGGTTATCGGTCTCGAATGCGTGGAGATGGAACTCGGCGAACCCGATGAAAGCGGGCGACGTTCTCCGAAAGCAAAGGAGGGGAGTAATTTCACTATTGACTGTGATGTTGTCATTATGGCTCTCGGCACAAGCCCCAACCCCCTTATCAAGTCTACTACAAAGGGTCTGGAGACTAACCGCAGAGGATGTATCGTGGCAGATGAAGAGGGGCATACAAGCCGTGAAGGGGTTTTCGCCGGAGGAGATGCCGTAACAGGGGCAGCCACAGTGATTCTCGCGATGGGAGCCGGGCGCAAGGCAGCCAAGGCAATACATGAATACCTTCATGGAAAGAAATAATAAGGTGTTAAGATGTTAAGGGGGTAAGCTTACCCACTTAACATCTTAACATCTTAACATCTTACCACCTTAATTTCTTCCCATCTTTCTGCTCGATATGAAACTTACAATTTTCAAAATATTTATTATAATAGCGGTTATGCTTACCATAACCGGCATAACCGGGTGTGGAAGTGCACGAAAGGATAAAAGACTGGTTCAGGTTTCGAACCAGATTGCTGATTCACTTTCCCGGGCAGAGGATTTGCTGAAAGAGATTGATAGAAATCATCTTTCAGCGTCCGACCGACATTTCTATGACTTTCTCTCACTGAAAATAGACGATAAGAATTATGTGCGCCATACTTCCGACAGCCTGTATCTCTCCATAAAGGATTATTATTCCAATCATGCCGATGAGGATTTTTATCCGGAAGTGCTGTATTATGGCGGAAGAGTCTACTCCGACTTAGGCGATTATCCCACGGCACTGAAATATTTCCAGGATGCTTTGGATGCCCTTCCTGAAGATACGGACAATATAGATCTTAAAGCATGCATTCTGAGTCAGACAGGCCGTTTGCTCAACCAGCTACGCTTATACTCCGAAGCTGAAGGATATATTGAAAGAGTGGTGGAAATAGACAAATCCGGTAAAAATCTTGAAGATCTCGTTTATGATTTGCAGCTTTTGGGAGCAATTGATCTAAATCTAAATAACTTCTATAAGGCGAAAGAGAACTTACAGGCAGCCTTGAACTACAGTAAAACACTACCCTCATCCTTTACTGCAAAAGTTCAAATGTATCTTGCGAGGACAGAGAGCAAGATGGGAAACCATGAGGAGGCAATGATTCTCATACGTCAGACACCTGATAAAGTCAAACCAATATCAAGAGACTGGGCGATTGCGTATGCAGCAGAAATCTATTACGCCGCAGGAGTGTACGATACGGCTTATCTTTATGCCCGGAATATTATCGATAATCCCCGTTCTTTTAAAAAAAAGACGGGATATAAGATCCTCTTGACTCCTGAATTGATGAAATTTATTCCTAAGGATTCTTTAGTGTATTATGTCTCCCAATACAATAATTTTGTTGAGGAATATTTAAATAGAAATGAGGTCTCACAAATATCAGTACAACTCTCGTCATACAATTACCAAAAGAAGGAATCTAAGATTGAAGAAATATCAAGCAGCAGATCCCGGTTAATATTTTGGGGAACTACCTTCATTCTTATATTAGTAGTAATGCTTGTTGTATCTTATATTTTAAGAGTTAACAATAAGCGCCATTTAAATGAATTTGAAATTGCCATTAATAAAATCAACTCTTTATATAGGGAGGAGATTCAAGCAGAGGATACGGTTGTCGCTACCACGATTCGAGTTTCAGAACCCGAGATTGATGAGGATCAAATTACACCATCTTTTAAGGATTCAGATAATTTAGACAAAAAGGAGGAGGAAAACAAGCGTTCAAAACTAAAAAAATCTTTATTAAACTCAGCTACCAACAACCCTTCTCCTACTCCGGATTTACCTTTAGAGTTAATTTCATCGGAAGCTTATGTCCGTCTTCAGGAGTATGTGAGAAATCAAAGACCATTGCCTGATGATAGTCCTCTATGGGTTGATATTGAAAAAGAGACTCTAAATCATTATCCACACTTTCGATATAACCTTTCAGTATTGATGAAAGGGAAAGAAACGGTTCAGGATGTAAGGACCTGCCTATTGATCAAACTGCAGTTATCCTCTACGAGCATCTCAAAATTGTTGGCAATTAGTCCGGGAGGATTGGTCTCACGCCGAGATTCTATCTCTATTAAGATTTTTGGGTCTAAATTGGGGGCAAAAAAGACTGATTATATAATACGCTCTCTTTAAGTTAATTATGATATTTAAGATTGTACGGAATTACTACGGGAGAAAAAACCGTAGTAATTCCGTACAATCTTATGAGATGAATGGGTAGGTTATTTTC
Organism: uncultured Porphyromonadaceae bacterium; assembly: GCA_947176915.1. Taxonomy (GTDB): domain Bacteria; phylum Bacteroidota; class Bacteroidia; order Bacteroidales; family Muribaculaceae; genus Lepagella. The sequence continues at coordinate 13,067 of CAMWSM010000061.1, forward strand.
TAATTTTACAAACAAAAACATCATCATGAGACAACTATTGTTACTACTGATATTGCCTTTCTTCATGGCTGCCTATTCAGTCACCGAAGAGCCCAATATCGAAATTATCCTTTATGAAGAGGAGCCAACCGATGAAGACATTGACCCGGAAGGAAAAAGGAGTTTTAATACTTTCTTCTTATGTAATATGGATCAGCAGAAAGGGGTAACCATATCCAATTACAATGGCTCACTCATCGGATATGTGATTGAGGATCCACAATCCGAAACTGTTTTGATAAGCTTTACCGAGGAAGAAGATTTTCTTGATTTCATTTTCTCCTATACAGGAGAGGTAAGGATTCGTCTACTTACCGATTACTATCCTCTTGTAGGGTATATACGACTAAATAATCAAAAATAATAATCTAAAAATTTAAATCATGAAACAAAAATTGATGACAGTTTTGGGATTGTCCCTTACAATCCTTGCCGGGTGTTCTTCACAAGACATGCCCGATTCCCCTATGGCTGATAATAAATATGAGTCTAAAAAGTCGGAAAAAATACTCGCCATAGAGCGTTATATCGATCGAACCCATAAATTATCTACCCGAGGAGCTGAGACTCCACTATTGCCATACGTTGTAGATGGAGACACAGTAATGTTCGTAGCCAACTATCCTGACGGAGGTTTTGAGATTTTCTCCAACGATCTCGCTTTGCCGATGGTATTGGTGAAGTCAAAAACGGGTGAATACAATCCTTACGGAAAAATAGTGAAGTCTCCATTCGACGAATTCATTGTGGAAACTGGGGAAGTCATTGCTGAAAATCAAACCACGGATAATGATATAGCTCCTAATATTACTTGGTCAGTGTATTCTAACCGCGAAGAAGAAGGCGATGGAGAAGGTGGTATGCAATATGTGGGCACTGCCTATGAACTCGACAACGAGATTTACTCTTAACTATTACTATAACAAATATGGAGTTATCAGCACTCGTCCAATTACTATAGATCATGAATATTGGATGTCTATGAATTGGGGTTGGCAAGGTGAATGTGACAATGTAGAAATTAATGCAGAACTTGCTACCTGGTCAATATATAGGAATGGTATAAGATTGAAAGCATATTATACAAGTATTCTACACTAATTATTTGTAATTCTTTATTTGTAAAGATAAAAAATCATTTATAGAAGAGTCCGGTCATAATAATTATTTAATGACGACGTTAAATAATTATTTAATTGACTTGATTCATAGAGATATACTTTAAATAAACCTATTTAAATACAAAGAGCATGATACGTTTTACCAAACTTACAGCAATAGGAGGCATAATTTTTGCCACTATTTTGGGAGGCTGCTCCAGCGATGACAAGTCGGAGCCGATACCTGTATGGAAACCGACACCGAAGCCTGAGCCGATAGAGATAAAGGCTCGTCAGGATATTTCCTTGACCCCTCAGCAGAAAGAGGGGGTGAAGATGCAGAATGATTTTGCCTTCCGACTTTTTGCAGCCGACAACATAGGCAATTCCTCCAATTCCCTTATTTCACCGCTTAGCCTTACTATGTGTCTTTCAATGGCTGCAAATGGCGCGAGCGATGAGGTGGAGGATGAGATTGTGGCAAACCTTCTTCCGAAAGGAGGAAGTCTTGATGACCTGAATTCGCTCAATAAATACTTGGTAGAGTCGCTGGTTGATGTGGATAATTCCTCAATACTGACCCTTGCGAACTCTGCTTGGGTTGACAAGAATTTTAAACTTCTTTCCCCTTTTGCGGAGAGCATCAAGACCTATTATAATGCGGAGAGCAGTAGTCTTGATCTGTCTTCTTCGAAAGCTGTTGAGACAATAAACAATTGGGTCAACACTTCGACCAATGGACTTATTCCGACGCTTTTCCAAAGTGCGCCAGCCAATACAGAGCTGATTCTTATCAATGCACTTTATTTCAACGGAGCATGGAAGGATCCATTTGAGGAGCAAATAACTAAAAAGGGCGTTTTCAACAACGAAAATGGTAAGACAGCGGAAGTGGAGTTCATGCACAAGAACAATCCATTCAAATGTGCAGTAACTTCCGACTACTCAGTTTTTCAGCTTCCTTACGGCAATGAGGCCTTTAATTTCTATGCTGTTCTTCCAGCTGAAGAGTATACTCTCAATCTGAACGCAGAGAAATGGGATGGGATCAAGAAGGAACTTCAGAATGACATTGTAGTAATATCAATGCCTAAGTTTGAGATTCATTATGAGGTCGCGAAGATTTCGGAGAAAATGGAGAATGCTGGCATTTCCAAGCTTTTCACAACAAGCAGTCCTCTGAAGAATACTGTTACTCCGGAAATTCCAGGCAGTTATGTAGATATGATTCATAAGACAGTCTTTAAAGTCAACGAGGTTGGAGCCGAGGGTGCCGGTTTGACCGCAAACATGTATGTAGGTGCAAATCTAAATGGTTCTGCACCAAAGTATAAGGAGATCAATCTGAACCGTCCTTTCATATATATTGTAGAGGAGCAGAGCACAGGAGCCATCCTCTTCATCGGCGCAATCCGTAATCTCGGGAAATAATCCTCTATAATCTGATCTATTAACCGGGGTGAGGCTCTCATCCCGGTTTTTTTTAATCTTCATGCAGTATTTAAGCTTATTCTGAGTCTTAAAAATAGATGATATGCTCGCATAGAGGCATTGCTCCCACATATCTTTAACTAAAACATGATATTATGAATAGATTTACATTTCGATTCTTATTAGGAATAACAGTTTTTGCAGGGCTGATGACCGGTTGCTCCAATGATGACGAGACAATATATCCGAAACCGACACCAAAACCTGTGGAGGAACCGTTCGTACTTAAAGATAGGCAGGATATTGCTCTCAATTCTACGCAAAAGGAGGGTATCGCCATGCAAAATGATTTCGCATTCCGTCTTTTCAACGAAGATATGACATCGACAGACAATAATTCTCTCATATCTCCTTTGAGCATTACACAATGCTTATCTATGGCTGCAAACGGCGCTTCCGAGGAGGTGAGGAATGAGATCGTCGATAACCTTCTCCCCGGCGGAGGAAGCCTTGAGGAGCTTAACTCACTGAACAAATATTTGGTGGAATCACTTGTGGATGTAGACAACTCATCAATACTGACCCTTGCTAACTCAGCATGGGTGGACAAGAACTTCAAAATTCTTTCACCTTTTGCAGAAAATATAAAAGAATATTATAACGCCGAGAGCAGTGCACTTGATTTCTCGGCCTCCAATGCAGTCAATAAAATTAATGAATGGGTAGACAAATCCACAAACGGTCTTATCCCTACCCTTTTTCAGGCAATACCGCAGGATTATGTGTTTATCCTGATCAACGCTATGTACTTCAATGGCGCATGGTTTGAGCCTTTCGAGAAAAACAATACTGAAAAGGCGGTCTTCCATAATGAGGACGGCAAAGCTGTTGAGGTTGAGTTTATGAATAATAACTCACGTTTCAGCTACATAATAAGTTCAGCCTATTCAGCGGTGCAGCTCCCGTATGGCAATAAGGCTTTCAGTTTCTATGCAGTCATGCCGACCGAAGGTCAATCTTTTGATATGACGGAGGAGAAATGGAACACTATTAAGGCAGAAATGAATTCCGGGGATTTGGTCATTTCTATGCCGAAATTTGAAACCCAATATGATGTATCCGAGATTTCGGAAAAAATGAAGACGGCAGGAATAGCAAAGCTTTTCAATACATCCGGAGCCCTTAGGAATACTGTTTCGCCGCCTTTACCCGAAAGCTATGTGAAGATGATTCATAAAACAGTCTTCAAAGTAGATGAAATAGGAGCCGAAGGAGCCGGGCTGACAGGCTTGGGAATGGAGTTCTTAGGTCCTGATGGTGGAGAAACACCCAAGACACCGGAGATTATACTCAACCGACCTTTCATTTATATCGTGGAGGAGCAGAGCACGGGGGCGATCCTCTTCATCGGCGCAGTGCGCAACCTTTAAATACTAAAGAGAAATAGCCGGGAGCGATCCCGGCTATTTCCGTTTCTATAATTTGTCAGAAGCCTCTCCAGTGCTGATACCATAGGCGGCGTTTCATATCGTCCCAACGGTTTACGGTTGCGCCGAAGAAGTCTTTGCTGTATTCTGTCAGCATCTCTTTCCCCTCTTCCTCATTTCCATCTTTCACATAGTTGAGATAAAGCTGTTCCACCATAGGCATCTCCATTTTCCCCTTTTTCAGGAAATGATCGCGTGCAGGTTCGGTAAACTTGCGGCTTTGTCCCCATCTTACTGTGGCGAGACGGTTCGGCTCACGGAAACGCCACAGGGCAGCGTCATCGCGTTCGCGGTGCTGACCGCACACTTTAAGCAATTCCGGCACGTCTGTGTTGCCGGCAAAAATCGGGAAACGCGGCGATTGTCCGGGATTGTCAAGAGCTACCCAAGCCACACCTCCTACTGCGTCAGGGAGCCAGTCGCGACACTGTATAATATGGGAATATGCACACCACGAAACGCTTACTGTGCGGATATTGTGCATTGTGCTGTCGCCCATCGCCTCATAGACTGCAATCTCGTCCGGACGCATCCACGGATTGGCAAACACGCTGACCACACTGTCCGGTTCGCCGTTTTCAATGTTTTTCTTGCTGTTCTTCACTTTCAGTTTCCCGCTTAGATTCTTGTCGGTTCCCTCATAATAGGAGGCAAGAAGACGCGAAACATCCTCCACGCTCACCGGTTTCTCGGGCTTTATGCTCACAGGAAGTTCACCCATCTCTGCGGAAAGACCTGCATTGGGCGCCAATTCATTCATAATGAAAAGCTCGCGCACGCTGTAGTTCTTCTCCTCTTTCTGATAATTTCCTCCCGAATAAGCTTTCCAGAAGCTGAATTCGCTTTTCCCATCCCAAAGCCCCAATTTCTTCGCAACATCTTTAACGTTGTCGGAATACATGAAATTATCCTTATCCTTGAAGTCGATTTTTCCGATTCGGCTTACGTTGGCTGACACCGCTATGTGATCGTCGGGAATACGCTGGGCCGCCCAGACGCCTCCGATTTTATCCGGACCTTCTCCAAGCACTTCGAATATCCACACCTCCTTGGGATCGGCGATTGTGAGACACTCCCCGCCGTCGGCATATCCATATTCCTTTATCAGTTTCCCCATGAGCTGTATTGCTTCGCGAGCGGTGGTGCATCTTTCGAGAGCCACACGCTGAAGCTCCTCGATCATGAACATTCCGTTTTTATTAACCAAAGTGTCGCGTCCGCTGAATGTAGTCTCCCCCATAGCGAGCTGCTTTTCATTCAGGCAGGGATAAGCGGTATCAAGGAAACGGTAGGTATGCTTTGCCTGAGGAATTGTGCCGGTCTCTTTCATTCCGTCAAGGCTGCCCGGATATTCCGTGTGCATCCTTCCTTTATAGATTGACATTACAGTGTCGCGTGGATAATCCTTGGCGTCTGTCATCTGCATCCACGTGCGATACCAAGAGTCGCATGTATGGCTCGTCATGACCGAGCCGTCGGCGCTCGCCTTCTTGCCCACCATAATACTTGTGCATGCATCCGGAGATTCCTGGGCACATAAAGCAGCTGCTCCGGCGAGAAAAATTGATAAAAAGATTTGTTTCATGATATGATTATTTGATTACACATTCCAAAAAAATAGAGAATGTGTGCAAAAAAACGCGCAAACTTCGTGGTAATATAACGCATTCGGAAGTCAAAAAGTTTTGTATTAACAAAACGAAATATATTTTAACATTTATTGATTGCATTATGTTACAATTTGTTATGCAATAAAAATTGAAAAAATATGCTCTAAAACATAAAAACACTTGCGGAGGGAGAAATCCTGTTGTAA
>CAMWSM010000062.1 GCA_947176915.1 uncultured Porphyromonadaceae bacterium
AATGTATATAAATTGATCAGTGGTGGAATTGGAAAATGAAATCGGAGTATTGTAATATATAATGGCGTGTTCTATAACATCATTTGGTAAATAAAATATTTGTCAGAAGACGTAAAATTAACCCGGTATGCACTTCATTTTGCCGTGCATACCGGGTTAAAGCATCAGTTCTGTTATCTCTCTATTCAAATGATCACTCGATCACGTAGTCAAGCGTGATGTTGATGGTCTCAGGTGTATTGTCAGTGCCCGGATCATTCCAGTCATTAACCCCTACATTAAATGCAATTTTCTCCATTCCTGCTTCACTACCTGAGAGATGGACAGTATAGACATAATGTGTGCCTTGCCGCCATTTCGGATGCCATGATCCAACAAGTGTGTTGGATGCAACTGTCTGGCTTCCGACTCCTAATTTGGGATTGATAAGTCTGATTTTAAACTTTATTTTCACAGGATTATCCCCCCCTGCTCCCGCGTTATAGTTGTTGGGGATCATGAAACATGATGAAGTTTCAACCGGAGAGTAAATATAATTACCCTGAGCATCCTTATCGGAGGAAGTGATGTTGCCATTTAAGGCAGTTAGGGTGAATCTATTAAGGTTGTTCTCGTCATATTTAACAGCATCCCATGTTCCCTCCGATGAGCCGTTTGATGATGCGGTGAACGTACCCATATTCTCGAAATCTGAGATAGAGATATCCGTAATTTCAACTTGATATCCTTCCGGGAAATCACTTACAAATTTCAGACTCACTTTAGAAAGAATATGTTTGAACTGCAATGGCACCGGAGGATTGTCCTTTAATTTTCCGACAATACCCGTTGAGCTTGCAAAAAGAAGATCGTGTGAATTGCCGTCATCAGTATGGCAGGTGTAGTTGATTCGGAACGTACCGTCATTCAGTCCCAAACTTGCGCCTCCATATTTTGCCGCAATATCATTATTCTCACAGGTGAAAGCATAGAAACTATAGGTGGCGTCTTTAACCCAGTAACGGCTGATCGCCGAATTCCAACTATCACCGGTTTTATTTACCGGAGTATCTGTGAAAATATTGAAACGTGTGTTCAAGTCATTCCCTTTGGTATAATAACCATAGATGAAAAACTGATTGAAATTTCCTGAATCAAGAGCACGGGTGTTTTTGTTCACCACATTCTTGAATGTGATTGAATTACTCTGTGGTCCCTCATTGATCACATCTTCAGATGTACAAGCCGAGAGGGCTAAGGCACAGGTAAGTGATGACAGAAGAATTTTTTTCATTTTATTCTATTTTATATTATTTCTCAGTGAATTATATTGCTAATCATATCATTTTATCCCGGCATAACGGGCAATTCAATATCCTCTCTTTCACCCCAGTCTTCAACAGTGATATTGAATCCTGCCTCTGAGGAACTGTCTTTATCCTCAATCCGCAGACCGGAAATTTTAATAACGCCTCCTCTGGGTTGTCTAACTATCTGGTCGCTGACGTCTACATTAAATTCGACATAGTTACCATTTTTCAGTCTTACTTCGAGATTAACTGTATAAGGCTTATCGGTTGGCTCACCGGCTCTGGCGCCGTAATATTCATCTGGGAAGCCGGGTGTTCCGAACGACATTACACGTGCTTCGCAACCGAAGTCTTTTATGTCGCAATCATAAAGTATGATTGTAGTTTCATCCGATGTGCGCCCGTCAATCAGATAGACTGACTCTGCCATTCCTCCGAGAGCACCTCTTGCAAGAGCAATATGTTCAGTGCCATATTCAAACTCATATCTTATAATGTAGGAATATACAAGAGGCTTCATCTTAACCGGGACCGGTTTGTTCTCATGATTACTTATGGCTCCTACTGCAGGTATGTAAGATGAATATAAGATATCGGGGGGATTGGTCGTCCTGGAGTTCGGATGAATCTCTGAAAAAGATGTCAGTGATGCTCGCGAACGATCAGTAGCCGACGCACGTGCCTTAGGAGGAGATGCTAAATCTGATAGGATGATATATTCTGTATCTCCGTTATAGAGCAAAAGAGAATGGTCTACATCCGGATCAACAGTTATATTATCCCCTTCATTATCCATGTAATTGTCTCGGTGCAGCCCATCGGCTGAAAAAAGGACGAGATTCACCCATTCAGGTTTCTCAGGACGGAGTGCATCATAATCAAAGCCAAGGGAAGAATCCCAGTTGGCGGAGTGATTCATACCGTAGTCTCGTTCCCACTCATATTCCCACGACAATGACACATCAAGATGAGGGTAATGATCATAGCACAATTCATCCCGACACGACACCATAAATGACACTAAGATCATCATGAATGTTATGTTTTCTATTCTTGATAATTTCATAGGGTTGAATTGACTTTAATAGTTTTAGTCATAATATCAAATCGCCATGCGATCGTAAATTTAAGTTTGAGAGGTCCAAAATAATTGAGCGATTTTGTAGACATATAAAGTTTATGATCATCTTCATTTCGATAAACTTTATACCGGGTATGCATATATCCGGCACCTACACCCGCTTCTAAAGAGAAATGTTTACCAATGGGCCACATATATCCGAATGACAATCCGGCCATTCCACCTTCTCCTCTATAGCCGTCATGGCGGTTCTCAAGCTGATAAAGACCGCCCCCGACAAAGAGTCCTACATACATTCCATGCCAGTAATCACGAGGACGTATATGATATCTTGCTTCCGGAGAAACCATAGCAAGACGATAAATGCGGTCGAATGAAAACTTCCACCATGCCACATCTCCTTCGATACTGACCGACCAATTCTTTTTAATAAGCCATTCAAACTCTAAGTTAGGCATCAAGACCACGTCGTAGAGAAGATTGGTTTTAAGAGCGAATCTTTGCTTAACTTTTTTCTCAAATTCAGGAGATAATTTCAATTTATCCGTCTTATCCGATTCCTCCGATATTTCCAATTTATCCGTCTTATCCGATTCTTCCGATACTTCCAATTTATTCGTCTTATCCGATTCTTCCGATAATTCCGCGTTATCCCCCTTAGTCACCATAGTGATCGCCACAGCATTGCGCAGTTGTGGGAAAAGATGCTTTATCATCCACTTATAGGGATTTCCTCGATCGAGCCACATCAGTTGACTTTTACGTCCGTCAATAATCTTGCCATGGGAATCGAAGACCCACACGGGAGTATTATCCAAAATATTCAGGATCGCATCCCTTGAAGGTACATCAGGAGTCGTTTTTACAAGTTCCCTAAGACCATCCCATGCAATCCCTAAAGGATATTTCCGAATTAAATCACTACTTACCCCGGTTTGATGTATTATATAATTAGAGATCGTTTCACATCGATTACGGGCAAGCAATTCATTGGCTTTACTCGTGCCGTCAGGCGAAGTATATGCTCTAACCTCTATATATTCAATATCCCCGGCGACTGCAGCTTCACGCACTTTATCAATAAAATGATCCATCTCCATACCGTTCTCCCCCAGCGAAGGATCAAACTGGCGATGACCTGCACGGAAATATACCTTCACCGAATCAGCTTGATTAATTCCGAAGGAGGTAAAAACGGTTATTATTGCAAAGAGGAACGCGAAAATTCTCATTATGTAAGAATCAAGTTATTTAGGTTAGCATTCTCTTGGGAGATTATATCAATCCCCTGTCAGGTTAGTAATCATGGAGGAGAAAGCATCGCTTTAAATCGGTTACAATAGTCTGAATCCTTTCCTGAAATCAAGGGATAAAATGCAAACTCCCAAGCTTCTTGGTTGTTTGAGGTTAGTCTTCCTATAAAAAGAAGTAAGGTCTTACATAGTGGAGGTAGAGGGAGTCGAACCCTCGTCCAATCACGGACCCAATAAGCTTTCTACATGCTTAGCTCTCTGATTGATTTTCGAATGAAAACAGGTCAGAAGCAACCAATCTTCACCTTATCCTTTTAATTTCAAATCTGCATCAAGGCTCTGCAGATCCTATTTCCGAATTTCTCAGCACCATCTTTTCCAAACGTCTCGGAACGGGGCAATGGGATGATGTCTCGTTTTTCTCACTTTGAGAAAAATAAAGCCAACCTACTATACTTCAGTTTAGGCAGCGAGAGCGTAATTGTTATTTTCGCCAATTATAGGTCGATGCGTTGTTATTATAGAGCTTGCACATCAAAGCTCTGCATGCTTACTTACCGTTTCTACGTGCTGTCAAATCCAGTTACCCCCGGATGTCTGCATAGAAGAAGTAATATGCAAAATTACTTACAAAAAGTCGGAAAACCAAGTTTTCCGACTTTTTTAACATATTTTTTTATTTAGATGCTTTTTTCTGCTCTTTTGCCCAGGTGTCTTTAAGTCCTATAGTCTTGTTATAGACTAATTTGCCATCCTGCGAATCTGGGTCAACCGTGTAATATCCCAAACGCGTAAACTGGAAATGTTCTCCCGGCTTAGATTTCTCAGCACCCCACGGCTCTATCTTCACATTTTGCTTCACTATCAATGAATTCGGATTCAGTAGATCTCTGAAATCCCCCTCCTCTGCCGAAGGATTCTCAACAGCGAATAGTCTGTCGTAATCCCTTACTTCCGCTTCCACGGCATGAGGCACCGATACCCAGTGTAGTGTCCCTTTTACTTTCCTGTCCGCTCCCGGCAAACCGCTGCGCGTCTCAGGATCGTATGTGGCATAAATTTCTTCTATCTCTCCGGCTTCATTTTTCTTTACTCCGGTGCATTTTATAATGTATGCTCCTTTCAAACGCACCTCCTTATCCGGTGAAAGACGGAAAAATTTTTTCGGAGGATTCTCCATGAAGTCCTCCCTTTCAATCCATAGTTCACGAGTGAAAGGCATCGGATGCTTACCCTCCTCAAGATTCTCCGGATTATTATCCATATAGATTGTCTCCTCCGTATTTTCAGGATAGTTTGTAATTACAAGCTTTACTGGGTTGACAACAGCACTGATTCTGGTTGCAGTCTTGTTCAGATCCTCTCTTACAGAATGTTCGAGGAGTTCTATATGATTGAGGGCTTCAAATTTCGTATAACCTATCCTGTTGATGAAATTCTTTATTGATGATGGAGTGTAACCTCTTCTGCGCAATCCGCAGAGAGTGGGCATCCGGGGATCATCCCATCCGTTCACAAGATTTTCCTTTACAAGTTGCAGAAGTTTTCTCTTGCTCATCACCGTATACGTAAGGTTCAACCGGTTGAATTCTATCTGACGGGGACAGTAGGAATCATCGGCAAGTTCCTTAACGAAATATTCATAAAGGGGACGGTGAGGCACAAATTCCAATGTGCATATTGAGTGAGTGACGCCCTCGAAATAATCACTCTGACCATGAGCGAAATCATACATCGGATATACCTTCCATTCCGTTCCGGTACGCCAGTGAGGTGTCTTTATGATACGGTACATAATCGGATCGCGGAAATGCATGTTGCTGTTAGCCATATCGATTTTGGCTCTGAGCACCATGCTCCCCTCCTCAAATTCACCCTTATTCATTCTCAGGAAAAGATCAAGATTCTCCTCTATCGGACGGTCGCGGAATGGAGACGCTGTTCCCGGCTGTGTGGGCGTTCCCTTCTGGGCAGCAATCTGCTCACTGGTCTGCTCATCAACGTAGGCCTTCCCCTCTTTGATCAGCCTTACCGCCAAATCAAAGAGCTGAGGGAAATAGTCGCTTGCATAGTAAAGGCGATCCCCCCAATCGTATCCGAGCCAGTGGATATCTCGCTTTATAGCCTCAACATATTCAGTATCCTCCTTCTGAGGATTAGTGTCATCAAAACGAAGATTGCAGGTGCCTCCAAATTTTTCAGCCGCACCGAAATCCATTATAAAAGCCTTGGCATGTCCGATATGAAGATAGCCGTTGGGCTCGGGCGGAAAGCGGGTGCTGAGTCTGCCTCCATTTTTTCCGGCGGCAAGATCTTCCTTTATCTCCTGTTCGACAAAGTTAAGGCCGCCCTCTCCGACGACATTCTCTTCCTTGATTTCAGTCATATTTTTATTCATTAATATCTGCAGATCTCCCGCAGATTGTGATGATAGGTTTCGTCGCTCAGTTCATGATAAATGAATTCAGTTCTGATGGACCGATATTCATGTATACTCTTGCAAACTGTCGTATAAAATACAAAGTAGACTTCCTGGGAGCCAGCTTCGCATCATTATTGTCAGTCCTAAATTGAGAAAAAGTAGAATCGTTTGTCATAGGCGCAGACATTTTTTGAAATTCTAAATAAAAAAGAGGAAGCCGAATTTTTGGGGCTTCTTCCATATAACGCAGCAATCATGCGGAATATTATAAATAGATAAAAAAATCCGGGTGATAAACATCTTTATCGCTTATCACCCGGAATATTAATAATGGAATCATAGCGTGAGGATAATATCCTTTTCCTGCGCTATCCTCCGTAGGTTAAGAATTGCGTAGCGCATTCTGCCAAGCGCCGTGTTGATACTGACCCCCGTCATCTCTGCAATCTCCTTGAAGGACAGATTCTGATAATAGCGCATGTTCAAAACCTCTTGCTGGAGAGGTGGAAGCTCCTTGATCAGATATTTCACATCCTCCTGAATCTGATTTGAAATGATGACATCCTCTATAGTGTCCTCACATAATTCCTTGCGATTGAATACATCGACATCATCAAGATCTGTGCTCTGCATATTTTCCGACTTCTCCTGACGATAATAATCAATTATAAGGTTGTGGGCAATACGTGAGATCCACGCAGGAAACTTACCGTTCTCGGTATATCTCCCCTGCTTGATGGTGAGGATGGCTTTGACAAATGTCTCTTGAAATATATCATTTGCAACGTCTTCATTCTTTATGATCCTTAGAATGTAATTGAAGATGCGCTCCTGATGCCTCTTAAGCAAAATGTCAAATGCCTCGTTGTCGCCTGCCGCATAAGCCTTGACCAAATCTTCATCGGCCCTGCCCAATTTTTTTGCCATTTTCTTCTTTTTTATTCGTTTGGTAGAGTGCTTCTATAGGCTTTGTTTTTTTATGTTCTACTTTTTTCTCTTTACAAAAGTAGTCATTCTTGCCATCCTATACAAATTTATCCCACTACAAAATTCATAAAAAATGTTAATGCGACAATATCAACACAATTTTTCAGTTATATGTTAATTGCTTTTAACAAGTCGCAGAGCCACCCAATTATTATCCTCCTTTATCCCCTTAAGGTGTAGGTTATACTTCTCTGCCTCTTTCATTATTATTTCTATATCCTCATTATAAAATCCGCTCAGCAACATCTCTCCCCCCTCTTTCAAGGCGTCTGAATATTTATCGATATCCGAAATTATGATGTTTCTGTTAATGTTTGCAAGAAGGATATCAGCCGGCTTCATCCCCTCCAATTTCTTTGCGTCCCCACAGATCATTTCTGCCTCCACGCCATTCAGCCTGACGTTCTCTATGGCGTTTTCCCATGCGTAGGGATCTATTTCTATGCCGGCGACGGACGATGCCCCTCTCATGCAGCTGAGGATCGCAAGAATGCCTGTACCCGTTCCCATGTCTATGACGTTTTTTCCCTCCAGATCAGTTTCCAGAATAAATTTCATCATGTTAGAGGTGGTGGAATGATGACCTGTACCGAAGGCCATCTTCGGGTCCACAATTATTTCATACTCCGCCCGAGGCACTTCCGTATGAAAAGTAGAATGGACAACGCATCTGTCTCCTATCACTATGGGCTGGAAATAATTCTTTTCCCATTCTTCGTTCCAGTCCTCACCCTTGATGAATTCCTCTCTCATTTTAAAGGTGGCTGGAATGGGAAAGTTGCTTAACGCATCCTCAACTCTTTTCATATCAAACTCTTCATCCCGGATGAAGGCTGTTACCCCCGTCCCATCGGGAGTAAATGACTCAAACCCGATTTCTCCAAGCGATGCTGCAATAAGGTCTGTTATATCCTCGTTGCAAGGGGTGCTGTCAACCCTCAATGAAATATAATCGTACATTCTTATTTACTGAATTTATTTAGTCATCGGCTGCAAAATTAGAAATTTAACTCCTTTAATCCAAAAATTGCATTGAATTATTGCTTATGCTGGAAAGATATTTCAACTAAAACTGTTTTGAATTGTTAAAAATAACAAATCATCATCAAATCCTACAAAAATGTCCCATCCCTTTACATTCGACAGGGTGATAAGGATTATCATCACTCTTGCAATTATTTGGGCTTCTATATGGCTGATCGGCATTCTCAAGAATGTCCTTCTCCCCTTTTGCCTTGCCTGTCTGTTGGCGTATATCATGGAGCCATTGGTAGAATTCAACCAGCGCCTCCTCCATTCTCAGAAAAGGGTTTGGGCTGTCTTTCTGACTCTATTTGATGTTACCCTCTTATTCGTTATCCTCATTTATATCTTTACTCCGATTGTGGCTGATGAGATCGACCAGATGGGTGATATCCTGAAAAAATATTCTGCAAGTAAGGTTACTATCCCCTATCTTCCCTCAAATATTACCTCCGAGATTGAATCACGCCTTAACATTTCCAAAATTATTGCCACAATAGACAGCGGAAGAGGCCTCTCTCTATTGGATAAGGGGGAAAGCCTGATCACCGGAACTATTGATTTTTTCATGCATTCCGTGGAATGGCTGCTCACATTTATATATATAATTTTCATACTCATCGATTACAATAAACTTGGGGAAGGTTTCAAGCTTCTCCTCCCTCAAAAATATAAAGCTGCTATTCTTCAGGTTGGTGAGGACATCAAAAACAGCATGAATACTTATTTCAGAAGCCAGATGCTCATCGCCTCCTGTGCGGCGATTTTATACTGCATAGGCTTTTCAATAGTAGGATTGCCGATGGCGATAGTGATGGGTGTGATCGTGGGCATTCTTTATATGATACCCTATTTTCAATACATCACCCTTATTCCTGTGCTGATTATATGCTTTATATATTCCCTGGACGGAAGCATAGATTTCTGGCCTCTTTTAGGCAAGTGTCTTCTTGTATATGTAATCAGTCAATGCATCTGCGATTATATACTCACACCCAAGATCATGGGGAAATCTCTCGGATTGAATCCGGCGGTCATTCTGCTCTCTCTCTCGATTTGGGGAACACTTTTGGGTATCATCGGAATGATTATCGCACTCCCCTTGACCACACTGCTCACTGCATATTATAAAAAGGTAATTATTGATCATAAACCCCTTTCAGCTCCAACGGAAATATGAAGAGGCTACGCTATGACCGAAATATTGGTTGATTTTCCTTTGATAATGGTCATGCTGAGAACAGAAAATTTTGTAATTTTGCAATAAGGGACGATTTGATGAAAAGATTGACAAACCCTCCCGGCAAATCAACTAATTTTTTAAGAAAATGAAAATTATTAAAGATAAGGAGTTCGGAGGCGAACGTCCTCTATTTGGCGAAAGAAATATCAAACTTGAAAATGTAACTATTCATCCGGGAGAGTCCGCTCTTAAGTGTTGTGCGAATGTCGAGGCGGTCAACTGTCGTTTTGAAGGTAAATATCCCTTCTGGCATGTCGACGGTTTCAGGATTTATAATTCCCTCTTTACCCCTGGAGCACGCGCAGCCCTTTGGTATTCAAGAAACCTGATAATGGAGGATACTCAGGTGGATGCTCCGAAAATGTTCCGCGAGATGGACGGGATTAAACTAAAAAACGTGAATATTCCTGATGGTGAGGAGACATTATGGCATTGCTCCAATATTGATGCTGAGAATGTTGACATCCGTAAGGCTGATTATCTGTTTATGCACTCTCATCACATCCGTATCAACCAATGGTATCAGGAGGGAAATTACTCTTTTCAGTATTGCCGAGATGTGGAGATAAGAAATGCTAAGATACATTCAAAAGATGCTTTCTGGGGAACTGAAAATGTAACTGTCTACGATTCTGAACTCTCGGGAGAATATTTAGGATGGCACTCAAAAAGGCTTACCCTTGTGAGATGTAAGATTTCCGGCACACAGCCCCTCTGTTATGCCCGCGACCTCGTTCTTGAGGATTGTGAATTTGCTCCTGATTGCGATCTTGCTTTTGAAGACAGTGAAGTGAATGCATCTATCTTAAGTCCGGTTACGAGTATCAAGAATCCGAAGTCTGGTAAGATTAAGGCGCAGTCCGTAGGAGAGTTGATAATCGACAATTTTTCAAAAGCAGTTGATCCGGTAGAAATTATTACAGATGAAACCATTTGATTTTGATGAACTGACAATTCGCAGGGGCACAGCCTCCTTGAAATGGGATACTACAGATGACCCGGAGGTGATCCCTCTCTGGGTTGCAGATATGGACTTCAGGACAGCTCCTGCCGTCACTCTCGCCTTAGCGGAGAGAGTGGCGTCAGGGATCTTCGGTTACGTGGATATTCCGCAGGATTATTATCGTGCCCTCTCCTCCTGGTTTTTAAGGAAACACGGCTGGCATATAAACAAGGATCATGTAATCCCGACAACCGGCGTAGTGCCTGCGGTGTCTGCCATAATCAAGGCATTCACCAAGCCCGGCGACGGTGTGATCCTCCAGACTCCGGCTTACAACTGCTTCTTTTCATCAATCCGCAACAACGGTTGCCGTCTAATTGACAATCCTCTTCTAATAAAGGAACTGGAAAACGGCTTCTCCTATGACATGGATTTTGTTAACCTCGAAGTTCTTGCCTCCGATCCGCGCAACAAAGTGTTAATTCTTTGCAACCCGCATAATCCCACCGGGCGTGTGTGGACAAGAGAGGAGTTGACTAAGGTGCGCGACATTTGCAACGCCAACAACGTAAAGGTGATAAGTGATGAGATACATTGTGAGCTCGTGCATCCGGGATTTGAATATACACCTTTTGCGTATATAGATCCTACGGCAGTGGTCTGCTGCTCTCCCAGCAAGGCATTCAATACTGCGGGATTGCAGATAGCGAATATAGTTGCCTCTCAGCCTGACGACAGATACGCGATCAATCGTGCGATCAATGATAATGAAGTCTGTGATGTGAATCCTTTCGGAGTTACAGGGCTTATTGCCGCCTACGATAAGGGAGATGGCTGGCTCTCATCCTTAAAGGAATATCTTGAGGAAAATCGTAAGTTCCTGCATGAGATTATTTCTGAAAATCTGCCGACATGGAAAATATGTGATTCGGAGTCAACCTATCTTGCATGGATTGATATCTCTGCTTCCGGACTCGAAGGAGATGAAATGGAGGAATATCTCTTAAAGAAGGCGAAAGTAAGGATTAGTTCCGGCTCAGACTATGGTGATTTCCGCTTTATTAGGATTAACTATGCATGCCCGCGGCAGCGTCTGCTGACGGCTATGCATCGTATCATTGAAGCTTTAAAAGAAATGCTGTGACAACCGACATAAAACTTATCCGCGACGGAAAATCTCTTTCGTGGGGTCAACGTCTCGGTCTTACTTTATCACTCTCATTCCCGGCAATGCTCGCGCAATTATCGAGCATTGCCATGCAGTATATAGATGCCTCGATGGTCGGCAGACTCGGAGCGGACGACTCCGCAGCCATCGGACTCGTCTCGACAAGCCTTTGGCTTTTCTGGGGAATTTGTTCCGCAATGACTTCCGGCTATTCCGTTCAGCTTGCCCATAAAGTTGGCGCTAACGATGAAGAGGGCGCAAGGGATATTTTCCGTCAGGGAATCATTGCCTCCCTCATATTCAGCGTTTCCATGGCTCTCATAGGAATTGCTATTTCGTGGAAACTACCCTACTGGCTGGGCGGAGAAGAGGCTATCTGCAGCAAGGCATCGCTATATTTCGTGGTTTTCGTAGCAGCGCTCCCCCTCTTGACAATCAATTATCTTGCCGGGGGAATGCTTCGATGTGCCGGAAACATGAAGATTCCAAGCACACTTAGCGGTCTGATGTGCGTTTTGGACTGTCTTTTTAATTTTTTCCTGATTTTCCCCTCTCGAATAATAGAATTTTGGGGGGTGGAATGGTTTTTGCCGGGTGCCGGACTGGGAGTACTCGGCGCAGCGTTAGGTACGGTCGGAGCAGAAGCCATCTGTGCCGGTTTCATGCTTTGGTATGCCTGGAAAAAACAGCCGGAGATAAAGCTTTCGGGATATGTAGGTGCCTGGCGTCTTACACGCCACGTTACAAAAAATGCAGTGGGAATATCGTTCCCTATGACAGTTGAGCATGCCGTGATATGTGGCGCTCAGATTGCAATCACAATGATTGTTGCCCCCTTGGGAGTAATTGCTATTGCTGCCAATGCTTTTGCCGTAACTGCCGAAAGCCTTTGTTACATGCCCGGGTATGGTATTGGAGATGCCGCGACAGCACTCACGGGCCAATCTCATGGAGCAGGACGGCATTCATTAACCCGTAAATTTGGTTTTATGGCTGTCGGTCTGGGAATGGCAGTGATGACCGGCATGGGTTTCCTCCTTTACATTTTTGCCGACGATATAATGCGTCTGATAACCCCTGTTGTTTCCATAAGTTCCCTCGGTGCGGAAGTGCTTCGAATCGAGGCATGGGCGGAACCGATGTTTGCGGCTTCAATCGTTGCCTACGGAGCCTTTGTGGGTGTCGGACACACCAAACTGCCGGCGCTTATGAATCTCGGCAGCATCTGGATAGTAAGGGTCCCCCTCGCCTGGTGGATGGCTTCCTCAATGGGCTTGCGTGGTGTCTGGATAGCAATGTGTGTCGAACTTATTTTCCGAGGCCTTATATTCCTCGGCAGGCTCCTCTTCTCCAACTGGTGGAAATAACCCCCCGGGAGTCGGGGCAGTCCCTGCCCCGACCTGTCCCCAATTAGGAGAAGGGGCAGTCCCCTGCCCCGACCCGTCTTCCTCTCAAATATGCAACGCTTCCATAAAGCGTCTCACGGTAGCCGGATTCCCCGTATATTTCCCATGATCCTCACTAAGCTTGCAAGTATCGCAATAGAAGGGCCATGACTCCGTAATTTTAACCGCTAAGAGCTTGATAACGATATTACGTGGCTTTACACCCGGAAAATCATTCGTAAAATGTGTGCCTATGCCGAATGAGGGCAGACATTTTCCTTCGGCATATCTCTGAATCTTGATCGCTTCTTCTACGTTGAGTCCGTTGCTGAATATCACCTGTTTCCCTCTTGGATCGATATTAAGGCTCTCATATTTCCGCAATATATTGTCAAGCTGCTCATAATTGTCGCCGCTGTCAACTCGGAGACCTTTGAACATATTGGCGAAATCTTCTGAGAAATTAAGACTGAAAATACGCCACCCGTATGTATCGTATAGAAAAGTCCCCAAAGCCCCCCTATAAGTCTTGCTCCATGCATCCATGGCAAGATGATTAGACATCTGCGGACCATACATCCCGGCTATCGCGCATACAAATTCATGTGCCATGGTGCCGATCGGAGTAAGATCATATTTCATGGCAAGGTAAACGTTGCTCGTTCCTGTAAATCGTCCCCTCCCCTTTGCGTTCTTCTGGCATTCCGCCATAGCTTTAACCGTAATATCCTGGGCAGCGAAAGAGGCTCTGCGTCGGGTGCCGAAATCACTGAATATGCACCCCGCTTCTATAAGACGCGAAGCCTTATCCCATGATTTTTGATAATGAGCATCATAATCGAATTTCTTATCCTCTCCTGTCATTATGTAATATAACTCGGAGATGATCGCGAGCACTTTCACTTCCAAAAGAATCGTATGACTCCAGTTTCCCTCAAACTCCACGCTTAGATGCCCATCCTCATCCTGGTAGACTTTCACCCAGTTGCTGTCATATCTGAACCCCTTCAGATATGTGCAGAACCATTCCGGAATAAAACTGCATTTCCTTCTTATGAAATCACTCTCCTCTTCCGTGATGGAAAGATTTTCAAGATAAATTATTTGTTTACGCAATTCCTCTGCAAAGCCGGGGGGATAAACCGTATTATCCCTGTCTGAGAATTTATATTTAACTCGCGTGCGCGGAAAATTGTCAATGACTGCGCAACACATTGTAAACTTATAAAGATCATCATCCGTGAAATGATTTATGATTTGAGGGATTTCCGACATAATCTATCTTGGTAAGTGGTTAATTATTTTCATGGTTTTGAAATACATTTAGGGCAATGAATTTCCTTGCAAATTTATAGATAAAAAACTAACTTTCAAAATTTAATCCTTTATATCTCATGTTTCCTAAGCTTAAATTTAATAAAAAATAAGATGCATCTTAATTAAGACGCATCCTTTTTTTCATAATGCTTGGGAGGGGATTGCTCCGCAATCCCACTGTGCAGTAAGAAAGTAATCTTTATTCTCAGTAAATTTGCCTACGAAGCGGGGAAACCCTTTTACTTACATATTTTGCTACACCACCTCAGAAATATTGATTGGATTTAATTAATCGTCATATCTCTTGAAATTCCCGTTTTTATCGAATTTCATTTCGATTCCATTGGAAAGTTCAATGTCATATCCATTATGATCCTTCTCTATTCCAACGATTTTAGCACCTGACTGATTCTTTTTAACAAATTCACTTATTGAATTGGGTATAAAGTTAGATGGTACGGATTTATTGTTGGGAGTCTCGATGTTTTCCCAATTCCCTTTGCTGTCAAAAGAGATTTCTGTGCCATCAGTCAGAATCACCTCATATTCCTTAATATGACCTAATGTCTTCTCTATCTTAATCAGACTTACGTCAGCCTTGAAATTTTTGGAGATAGTGGTTTTAGCCGCTGTCGGCAGTATCGAGGCATCGCGTGAATAGTCATCACGAGCGGAAACACCGACAGTCATTGTCATCACAAGAGTGAGTATTAAAAGTAGTTTTTTCATAATTAAATGTTTTAATAAGTTATGTTTAATTAAAACATCTTCAAAGTTTTAAATGTTCAGCATCTTTAATGAAAAAAATTTCAATCCCGAAAAGAAATCATACTAATCAAACTCTTTGAAATTTCCCTTGAAGACTTTCATATCTTCCAATATAATTAGGGAAAAACATTAAAAATATGTTTTATAACATATTTTTTTATTAGAAAGTCTAATAATTAAGTAGTAATTTTGCAAAGTCTATGGAAATCAGACAATACTTTATTTGTTTTTAGGTAGACCAAATTAATTCTTACAGTCACAATTGATTCAGGTCAGGGAATTTGACTTGAGTCGGTGAGATTATTCAAAAACATTAGTTGATAATTAATTACAAGTTTAACTAATAAATTTTCATCATGAAAAAAAAATTCCTATGCAGTTTGATGCTGGGCTTGATGACCATCCCGGGGCTTTGGGCGGCAGACTACGGTCTCCCCGTAGCTATTCAGGATGGTAATATCTTGCACTGCTTCAACTGGAAACTTTCTGATGTAAAAGCCGAGCTCCCCAATATTGCGGCAGCAGGTTTTGGATCAGTGCAGGTTTCTCCGCTCCAACGAAATGTAGGGGTTGGCGATAACTGGTCGAGCGCCTATCGTCCTTACGACTTCAAATTTATTGGAAGCACCGGGCTCGGTTCTGCCGACGATTTGAAAAGTCTGTGTCAGGAAGCTGAGAAATATGGCATCAAAGTCATTGTAGACGTTGTAGAGAATCATGTCGATGGTTGGGCAGCCGGCGATCGTTCCGCTTATCATGACCCATGGTGGAATTCCAATAATCGTCTCCGTTGGTATGGCAGTGTGAGCAATTGGAATGATCGCGGTCAGGTAACTAAAAATCAGATGGGTGGTGGCGATGGCTACCCTGATGTCAACTCCGAGGATTCTGAGGTTGCTGCCAGAGGAAAGGCATACATCGAAGAATTGAAGGCTATGGGTGTGAAAGGCATTCGTTTTGACGCTGCTAAACACATAGGACTTCCTTCTGAAGGATGCCAGTTTTGGGCTACAGTAACATCTGTGCCCGGGCTATATTATTATGGAGAAATTCTTGACGGCCCCGGTGGAAATGGTGATGCCCTCATGAAGGAATACACTAAATATATGAGTGTGACTGATAACAACTATGGAAATCAGGCCACTCAAAACAATGGTATTCCGAATGGACATGCCGGATGGTGCGCCAGCACAATTCCCGCCAACAAAACAGTTTACTGGGGTGAGAGCCACGATACATACGCAAACGATGACGGATTCTCTAAAAACCTGGGTCAAGATCAGATAGACCGTGGTTATGCAATCGTTGCTTGTCGTAATGGTGAAACAGCCTTATATCTTTCTCGTCCCTCAGCAAAGGGTTTCAATGAGATAAAGCTCGGATATAAAGGCAGTACCTCCTTTAAGAACAAACACATTGCCGAGGTAAATAAATTCCGCAACGTAATGGTTGGCAAAGCTGATTATTATAGTGGTGGAAATGGAGTTGCTTCTGTAACTCGCAAAGATGGTGGCGCTGTAATTGTAGCCACCGGTGGTAATCGCGACATTTCAGTTGCCAACGGTGGTGGGTATTGCCCCGCAGGTACATATACTGATAAGGTTAGCGGAAATACTTTTACTGTTACTGCTTCCACTATCACTGGAAAGGTAGGCGATAAAGGTATCGCAGTTATATATGCCGACGGAATCACTCCGAATCCCACTCCTAATCCGGATCCTACTCCTGATCCAACACCTGATCCCACTCCTACTCCATCAGGATCATATTACATCCTTGGCAATATCGAGGGTCATCAGTGGACACCTAATGCTGGTGCGGCTATGACTGCAAGCAATGGACAATATGTTGCTAAGAATGTGAAAATGACGGCAGCCTCAGGGGAAACCACTTGCTACTTTAACATAACTGATGCATTGGGATCATCATCTGCTACTGATGGTGGTTGGGATGAACTAAATATGGCAGCTAACCGTTACGGAGCTGCTATAGAGGGCACACCAATCACTTTGGGCGCATCTACTTCAGTTGTGAAGTATGCCAATGGTGTTGACGCTTCCGGATGTCTTTCTTGGACTATTCCTGCCGGCTCGTATGACTTCACCTTCAACCCGACTGCTCTTACCCTTGTCGTAACCAATGCAGGTGAAACTCCCGATCCCAATCCGACTCCAAATCCTGATCCAACACCTACTCCCGACCCAACCCCCGGAGTGCTGACTATAAAGGGTGATTACAACCTTGCATATTCCGGTTCAAAACTTAAAGTTTACTATTGGGGTGGCGCTTCCAAACCGGAATGGCCCGGTGAAGAGATGGGTTCTGCAGTAGGATCAGATGGAAACACTTATAAAGTGTTCAAAGTGCCCGAGGGTACTACTAATGTAATCTTCGTTACTACAGGCGACAGCGATAAGACTGGTGACCTTAATTACTCCGGTAGTTTTGTAATGGATGATAACGGTCCGACTTCTAAAGCTGTTAAGTTCTCTAATGGTGTTGAGCCGAACCCGAACCCCAATCCTGATCCAAACCCGGAACCCAATCCCGATCCGACACCCGGTCCTACACCAAATCCGGATCCCGTTCCGGTTCCAGCCGGAAACAACCTTATCACTGACTACTATAAGGTTAACCCCAACGGTCAGGTTGGTACTAACAGGACAGTCAATATGTCATTCAATGGCCTTCAATCCTCGACTGCTCTCTCCAATTGGAGTAATGCAGATCTCATCGCACAGGGTGTAGCTCGCGACGTGTGTCAAGCATTCAAGGGTCTTCATGAACGTCCCATTATAGACTCTTATGCAATTTATGCTTCATACGATGACCAAAACCTTTATCTCGGCGTTCAACTTGTATATTCAGTTTGGGACGCAGGTGGTGAAGGTAAACAGCCAGGTGAGTCAAAACCTCATAATATGGATGGCCGTATGGTATGGGCATTTGATCTTGACCCCGCAACATCTTTTGACGGCTATATCAACGGAACACAAGCAATTTGGAATGATAAAGACAAGCCGGGAATTAAATTTAATAATGGTGTCGACGCTATGTGGATCGGATCGAGCAAACCAACAGTAGGTACTCCTGGATTCTTTGTTCCGACTCCAGATGGACACGCTTCTTATGATGCACCTTATTGCAAACCATCAACGGTAAAATATGGATACGAAGATGGTCTATTATCTTCAATCGATCATATTTGGGCCCAACCTTTAACATGGGGCGCTGATACTGAGCCTCTGACTGGCAATGTTGGATGGGAAGATATGAAGGGACAAGTTCCTGATTCCGCTCATACTTTCTATGAATTTACTTTCCCACTTTCACTCCTCGGCGTGACAAAAGAATATATACAAAACCAAGGAATAGGAGTTCAATACATTGACGTGTATGGTTGTTCTGGAATTGGTGGAGTACCCTACGATCCAGCATTCTTTGATAATGCTAAAGATGAATATTCTTATGGAGACAATACCTCAGCAGAGAAAGAGGATGAAGACATTTTAACATTCGCTCCTGCTCGTATCGGCAAACTCGCTCAGTCATCTGCAGTTGAAACTCTCCCCGTTGAGAGCGTAGACGTAAACGTAGAGCCTGTTTACTACAATCTCCAAGGTGTAAAAGTTGCTAATCCCGGCAAAGGTGTTTACATCGTTGTTAGAGGAAACAAAGTAACAAAAGAGGTTATCCGATAATCTTTAATATCGACCTTCCAAGAGGGTGCGCCTTTGGCCGCACCCTCTTTTTTTAGTAATGCTTGGGAGGGGATTGCTCCGCAATCCCGCTGCCCGACAAATCCTGCGCTATCCCATCCCAAATATTTCTAAAAAAATTAAAATTTTAACATTTTAAGACTAAACCACTATCTTAATAG
>CAMWSM010000063.1 GCA_947176915.1 uncultured Porphyromonadaceae bacterium
GGTATCGGTTGGCTATTGTCGGCAACAGGGGGCTGTTCAAGTCCCCCCCCCCTTGTGAGGGTTATCTGATTGTTAATAAACTCATTAGCTGCGTTGGCGGCTTCCTGAGGCGAGATCTGCCGTGCGTAAGAAGTCAAGACGGACAATCCCAATGAAAGAAGTAAAAGTTTCCTCATAGGTTTATAAATCATTTATGGCTGTTTTCCCCGAGGCAGCCGGTGTCAGGTTTAAAATAAAGAGGCGTGGGGAAACCATCTTTAGTGATGAACGCTCTTTAAAGTCTTATAACGCAAAATTATAACATAAAATTATATATGGCAAGAAAATTTTTTACTAACAATTTTGGTATGTTTGGGAGGAGGGTCAGTGGATACCGGGAGGAGGGTCAGTCCTCTGACCCGAACGTGAGCAAAAAGGTAATTTCTGTCCGATTATGGTGTCCGTTTTCGGACAGGTGTACGGAAACGGATATTTCTTATAATTCTTATTTTATTGATTTGTAGATAGATAATATTTTGGCACGCGGATTGTCAGTGTTTTAGGCAAACATAACAAACGTACACATGGACAAAGAGATACCAAAAGAACAATTAAAGAAAGAGCGCAGGAAACTGTGGATGAAATGGGGATTGATTGGAGCCGGAGTTGTGGCATTGATCGTTGTTGCCTCTGATTTCATCTTTTCAGACTCCGTAAAAGAGGAGGATTTGGTTATTAAGCCTGCTGAACTTGGCACACTGGAAAGCAGCGTGAGTGCGTCCGGAAAAATTGTCCCACTATATGAACAGGCGATAGTTTCCCCGGTCTCCACAAGGATAATGGAGGTGTATCGTGCGGAAGGAGATAGTGTTGAGGCAGGGGAATCCTTACTGAGACTTGATCTTCAGTCGGCTGAAAGTGATGTCCGCAGAATGAGCGATCAGGTCAGCATGAAGAACAATGAAATTGAGCAGACTGCTCTCAATAATGCCACCTACCTTACAGATCTTGAAATGAAAATAAAGAGCAAGGAGATGGCGGTGAGTCATCTGAAGGCGGAAGTAGCTAATGAACGCAGGCTCGACAGTATAGGGAGTGGCACAGGCGACAGAATCCGTCAGGCAGAACTTGCCTACTCTACCGGCCTTCTTGAACTTGAACAGCTCCGCACTCAGTTGCGCAACGAAAGGAAAGCGCATGCTGCCGCCTACAGGAGCAAGCAACTTGAGGGTTCCATCACACGCCGTGATCTTCTTGAAATGGAGCGTACGCTGGAGGATGCCCGTGTGAAGGCTCCAAGGAAGGGGACCATAACCTATTTGAACAAGGATTTGGGAGTCAGTATCGCCGCCGGAGAAAAATTGGCAATTATTTCCGACCTTTCTCATTTTAAAATTGACGGTGATATTTCGGAAGGAAGCGCCGGGAAAATAGCGATAGGCGCGGGGGTGAACATCAGGATAGGCAGACACACGGCGACGGGTCATGTCTCCAACATAATTCCTCAGAGCAAGGAGGGCATGACTCAGTTTTCAGTCATATTCGATAATGACAACGACCCGCATTTGCGCTCAGGATTACGCACTGAACTCAACATAATCTATGATCAGAAAGATGGTGTGGTGCGCATTCCGAACGGACAGTATTTCCAAGGGGCCGGAGATTATGTGCTCTTTGTCAAGACCACCGGCGACCGGCTTGAGAGAAGAAAAGTAACTCTCGGAGAGAGTAACTTCGACTATGTAGAGGTCGTAAGCGGAATAAAGCCGGGAGAGATGGTGGTCATAAGCGACATGAGCACCCATAAGAAAAGTTCTAAACTTCGCATGAAACCCAAATCATAAAAATTCTAACAACTAAACAATATGGAAACAATCAGACTTAAAGACATCAGCAAAGTCTATCGCACTAAGGAGATAGAGACTCTTGCGCTTGAGAATGTGAATCTTGAAATCCGGGAGGGGGAGTTCGTGAGCATCATGGGACCGTCCGGATGCGGCAAGTCAACCCTTCTGAATATAATCGGTCTTCTCGACACGCCAACTACGGGAGTGGTCTCTCTTCTAAATACTGACACCAACAAACTTAATGATTCAAAACTATCCTCATTCCGCAACCGCAACATAGGATTCGTTTTCCAGAGTTTTCATCTCATCCCCTCCCTTAATGTTACAGATAATGTTGCTCTTCCGCTTTCCTATCGCCACGATATGAGTGCGTCGGAAAGAAAGAAAAGAGTTGAGGAGGTGTTGACCCGCCTCGGTCTGAGCCACAGAATGCGCCATTATCCCACACAGCTATCAGGTGGACAGTGTCAGAGAGTGGCTATTGCACGCGCCATTGTAGGCGATCCCAAGATAGTGCTTGCCGACGAGCCGACCGGCAACCTTGACTCCAAGATGGGTCAGGAGGTTATGGATATTCTTCATCAGCTCAACCGTGAGGATGGCAGGACAATAGTAATGGTGACTCATAACGAACATCAGGCCCGAATGACGGATCGTATAATACGCTTCTTCGACGGGCGGCAAGTGGAGTGAAATTGAAAATTGAAAATTGAAAGTTGAAAGTTGAAAATTATAAATCTTATAGGATTTACTAATCTTATAAAAATATGAAATTATGAATTATTTCAAACAGATAATATACGAGATGAAGCATCAGAGGATGATGACCTGGGTGTCGGTAAGCGGCACGGCTCTCTCAATCTTCCTCGTGATGGCATTCTTCATAACAGATAATTTTTCATCCGTAGACGTTGCCCCGGAGACTTCCCGCTCTCGCGTTCTCTTAGGGGAGGGTGTTCACATTAAGGAGGGCGACCGGTATGACAGTTCAGGAATGTCGATCACGCTAAAGCTTGCGGAAAAAATATATACCGGTCTTGATGGAATTGAAAGAATATCTTTTGTGAGAGGGGATAAATCTGCAGAGCAGCTGAGTGTGGCAGGCGCAGAACCTTTTGTGGCAGACGGAAGAAAAGTAGACGCGGAGTTCTGGAAAATATTCGATTTCAAGTTTATCGATGGAAAGCCTTTCACAGATTCCAAGGCGGCAGCCGCCGAACGGGCTGTTGTTTTGACAAGATCGGCGGCGCGACGTCTTTTCAATGAAGACAAAGTGGCAGGAAGGGATATAGAGATCCGCATGATTCCTTTCCATGTTGTAGGAGTCGTTGAGGATGTGAGCCCTTTGCTTGACAATACCTACGGATATTATTTCACGGCATTGGATAAGGAGCAGTTTCGTTCTACCGAGAGTGATGACGCCATATTCGGAAGCCTGAAAGTGATTCTCAAAATGAAGGATGGTGTTGATGCTGCCTATATAAAGGAGCAGGTGAAGAACCGTTATGATAGATTCGGGGCTGAACTCAAGCAAAACGGAAAAGAACTGATCTATCACGACCAACCTTATACGGGGGAGGAGCTGACACTCTTTTTCGGAAGCAACAACAGTCCGGACATTAAGAGCCATAACCGTCAGCAATGGATTATATACGCTCTTCTGCTTCTCCTGCCGGCAATAAACCTAAGCAGCATGACCCGGAGCCGTTTGCGCCACAGGGTTTCGGAAATAGGTGTTCGCAGGGCTTTTGGAGCCAAGAAAGTTGACATTATAGGTCAGTTGCTCGGAGAGAATCTTCTCATCACCTGCATGGGTGGTATAATAGGATTTCTATTTTGTATTCTATTTCTTTATCTTGCATCGCATCTTTTCTTTGAGATGGGAGGCAGTTTTGAAAGTTCACTTGAAGTGCTCAACGTGCGTCCGGACTTCTCTATGCTTTTCCGTTGGCAGAATTTCCTGATTGCATTCATCGTATGCTTCATTCTGAATATTGTCAGCGCCACAGTTCCGGCATGGCGGGCATCCAGAAGAAATCCGGCAGAGGCTATCTCCGGAACACATTGAAAAGATTATAAATTCACTTGAAAGAGAATTTGAAATGAAACGAAAACTGATCAAACAGATGTGCCGTGAATGGCGCGACAATATATGGCTCATACTCTCTCTGATGGTAGTGTTCACGGTGGTATGGGGAGGCCTGTGGTTTATCCATGCGGAGGTCTATGGCTTATTTCTCCCTAAAGGATTTGACTGCACGGATGTATATTCCTTGAATGTCAGAATGATAGAAGAGAGTAGCCCTTATTATGAGGAAGAGGGGAAAGACGGGGAAAGTATGAGGGGAGATTTCGAAGTGCTCCTAAGGCGACTTAGAGAACACCCCACGGTGGAAGCTGTGATGTATCATTGGGGTGCGCTTCCCTATAATTACAATTTTATGGGAAATAATCTGACGGTTGCAGATGACACGATCCCGAAATATTATGGCAATATGCGTGAGGCGAGTCCTGAGATTGTGGATGTTATCAAACTGAAGAGTCTGACAGGCTCTACTCCGGCGCAATTGAAGGAGATGTTGAGAAGGGGGGAGCTTCTGATCTCCGATAATGAAGATTTTGAGGAAAAAGGATACGATCCTATCTCCCTGAAAGGAAGAAAAGTTTTCATCGGATCTGATACCGCTAAGCTATATCGTATCGGCGATGTGATAGAGAATGTGCGTCGTAATGATTATGAGCCTGCTTGGGCAGGCACTATCATCAAACCCGATGATTCCAGTTGGGGGCAAGTGGCAGTGAGAGTGAAGCCCGGAATGGGGAAGAAATTCGAGGAAGCGTTTAAAGACAATAAGGAACTGCGTATCAGCCGCAATGTATTCCTTACCGAACTTGAGAGCATGAGTGATATGCGAGAGGCCAACCAGCGAAGCATTGAAATTAATATCCGCCAATTGATTGTGCTTGTCTCTTTCGTTCTCCTGACAATATTCCTCGGTCTGTTAGGCACATTCTGGTTCCGCATTCAGCAACGTGTAGGAGAGATAGCCATACGCAAGATTTGCGGGGCTACGCGCCGTAATATTCTGGGTCGCGTCCTCTCGGAGGGTCTGCTATTGCTTCTGATAGCCGCAGTCATTTCCTCGGTCATATTATGGATATTCGTTATACCGGGATTACTTGAAAAGATTGGTGCGTCAGAGTCGTCAGAGTGGTGGATAAAAACGTTGTGGATAGAATTGATAGCGTTGGGACTTGTCGCAGCGGGAATCGTATTAAGTCTTTTGTATCCTGCTTTCAGGGCGATGAATATAGAGCCCGCGCTGGCAGTTAAATCAGAATAAAACTTCATTCATGAAATTATCTTTTTTCATTCTCATACTTTTGGGGTATGCGGGGAGTGTTCTTGGACAATCCCCGCAACCACTCCTCCTCACGATGGAGGATGCTATGGCGAGGGCACGGGCAGGAAGTGTGGATGCCGAAGTTGCCCTCAACCGTCTGCGTAGTTCTTATTGGGGATACAGGGCATATAAAGCGGAACTTCTGCCGGAAGTGGATTTTAACGCCACTCTTCCCTCTTATCGTAAACAATATTCCTCATATATGAACAATGAGGGGAGCTATAGTTTCGTGCGTAACAATTACCTTCAGCTTAACGGAGAATTATCTGTCGCGCAGAACATTTGGCTTACGGGAGGCTCTGTGGCAGTGACTACCTCCCTTGATTTTTATCGTCAGCTGGGAAGCGGCAGTTACAATAGATTTATGAGCATACCCGTAGCTCTCACATTGACGCAGCCCATCTTCGGAGTGAACCATCTGAAATGGGATCGTAAGATTGAGCCGGTGAAATATGAGGAGGCGAAGGCTGAATTTCTCAGCGCTACCGAGGATGTGGCGGCTACCGCCCTGCAGCTCTATTTCTCTTTGCTCATGGCTATGGAGAACAACAGCATTGCCCTTCAGAATGTGGCTCAGTCGGAAAAACTTTATGAAGTCGCCAAGGAGAAGAGGGAGATGGGGAGAATAAGCCGCAACGATCTTCTCCAGATGGAATTGAATCTTCTCGACGCACGCACATCGCTGACTGATTGTGAAAGCAACCTTAAGTCTGCCATGTTCAGGCTTCAGACTTTTCTCGGCTACGATTCCTCAGTGGAGATTAAGCCGGAGATTCCGCTCTCCGTTCCCGAGATAGGGATAGATTATGCGGATGCTCTGGATAAAGCTTTGGCAAACAATAGTTTTGCGAAATCAATGTTGCGCAAGCAGCTTGAGGCTGACTATGAAGTGGCAAAGGCAAAGGGGGCACAGCGCGAGATTAACCTTTTTGCTCAGATAGGCTATACCGGCACAGACCGCGACATTACGGGGAGCTATTCCAATCTTAAGGATAATCAAGTGGTGGAGATAGGTATTTCCCTTCCTCTTGTCGACTGGGGGCGCAGAAAGGGGAAGGTGAAGGTGGCTGAAAGCAACCGCAAGCTCGTGGAGAGCCAGGTCAGGCAGGAACAGCAGAATTTTCGCCAGAATCTATTTATCCTTGTGGAGAGATATGGCAACCAATTGCGTCAGATTCAGCTTGCGAAAAGGGCAGACGAGATAGCCGCACAGAGATATGCCACAAATGTGGAGACATATCTTATTGGGAAAATCTCTACCCTTGATCTGAATGATTCACGTGTGAAGAAGGATGAAGCACGCCGCGAGTATGTCAACGAACTCTATCTTTTCTGGAACTATTACTATCAGATACGTTCCCTTACTCTTTGGGACTATCAGAAGGGGTGTGGAATAGATGCTGACTTCACGGCTATATTAAGTAATTGAAAAATTGCATATTTATCTGATTTGACCTAAATTTGCGATATGATTCTGATAATTGATGATGATAAGTCGGTGAGACTCTCTTTAAGTCTCCTTCTCAAACGCGCCGGATATGAGGCAGACTCTGCGGCTAATCCGGAGGAGGCATTGCAGAAGGTGAGGCAGAGACAGTATGAGCTGCTGCTTATGGATATGAATTTTTCCCGAGGAGTTACCGGGGAAGAGGGTATCGAACTGCTGAGGAAAGTAAAGATTCTTACTCCCGAGACTCCCGTCATACTCATCACGGCATGGGGCTCGATTGAACTTGCCGTGGAGGGGATGAGGCATGGCGCTTACGACTTCGTTACAAAACCTTGGAACAATCATCTTTTCCTCCAGCGCATCAATACAGCCATTGATCTTAACAGGGCGGAGGCAACGCCCGAAATAAAATCCTTCGACCGTGGAGGTATAATCGGGGAGAGCAAGGGAATCAAGGAAGTGTTAGAGTCGGTGGAACGCATTGCTCCCAGTGATGCTCCTGTGTTGATACTCGGAGAAAACGGTACCGGGAAAGAACTTGTCGCAAATGCAATCCACCACAACAGCCGTCGCCGTGAATCCCCTTTCGTGATGGTGAATTTAGGAGGAATCTCTCAGTCGCTGTTTGAAAGTGAGATGTTCGGACATGCGAAGGGTGCCTTTACAGGAGCAGTAACGGCAAGAAAGGGGAGGTTTGAGTTGGCAGACAAAGGCACTATCTTCCTTGATGAGATAGGCGATCTCGATATGAGCTGTCAAGTGAAGCTTCTCCGTGTGCTTCAGCAGCATACATTCGAGCCATTGGGCGATCCGAGGACTCGGAAGGTTGACATTCGGGTGGTGGCTGCCACAAACGCCGATCTTCGCAAGATGGTGGAGGAGAAAAGTTTCAGAGAAGATCTTTTCTATCGTATTAATCTTATTACGCTCTATCTTCCGGCACTAAGAGAACGGCGTGAGGACATCCCCCTTTTAGTGAGACATTTTCTTAAACAATGTGCGAAGTCGAACGGACTGAAGATGCCGGAAGTAGCTGCCGATGCCATGGAATATCTTACACGGCTGCCCTATCCGGGCAATATCCGGCAACTTCGTAATATCGTGGAACGCGCCATTCTGACCGGAGGGGGAAGGCTTGTGAAGGAGAATTTCCTATCATTGGCGGGAAACGCCGCAGATGAGAAAGAGATTAAGCCGATAAGCACAATAGGGGATATGGAGAAGGAGGTGATTGAGAAGGCACTCGCTGAAGTGGGAGGAAATCATAGCAGGGCAGCCCGGAATCTTGGATTGACACGTCAGGCATTATATCGGAGGATGGAGAAATACGGATTGAAATGAGAAATATATATCTTGTGGTGTGGTCGCTGATTGTAGTGGCGGTTGGAGTAATGGCTTTTATTGACGCTGAGGGCTTGCGAGGCTGGATAATCGGATGTGCCGCCGTGGCGCTCCTCTTTATGATTCTGTTTTATAGGATTGCCGTTTTGCCCGGGAAAGTCGTTAGCCGTGGTTTTGAACTCCTTGAATCACAAGATTTCAATAATCGCCTTGTGGAGGTGGGAGAGAGAAATGCCGACAGAAGTGTCCATCTGTTTAATTCCATGATTGATCGTCTGCGAAACGAACGTCTCAGGAATATTGAACGGGAAAGTTTTCTGCAGCTTCTTGTAGAGGCGTCTCCTATGGGGGTGCTTATGCTTGATCTCGATGGAAAAGTCTCTATGGCGAACAGAGCTTTTCTATCCATGGGAGGCATAGAGCGCGAGGAAGAAATTATCGGGAAAAGGATAGAGGATATGCCTTCCAATGTTGCTTCCTGGCTGGGTTCTATTCCTTATCAGGAATCTGTTGTCTTACGTCCGGGAGATTCGAGGCTTTTCAGAGGGACTCATCTCAGTTTTGTTCAGAGCGGATTCAATCGCCATTTCTATCTTCTGGAGAATCTCACGGAAGAGATGATGAAAGCTGAAAGGAGTGCCTACGAGAAGGTTATTCGCATAATGTCGCACGAGGTGAACAACACTATGGTGGGAGTGCGCACAGTTTTCGGGATGTTAATGGACGATACCGAGGATGAGGAATTGAGGATGGTGCTTGAAAGTTGCGACCATCGCTGTGGTGAGGTATGTGCGTTCATAAGTGAATATGCTGATGTAGTCAGGCTCCCTAAGCCGACTCTGTCGAACATCAGTCTTTCCAAATTGCTGAATGAGACTCTTCCCTTTTTACGGACACTGTTGCCGGAAGATATACTGCTCTTTATGTCTGTCGATGGTGATTTGTCGTTATCCGCAGATCGTACGCAGATTGAACAGGTAATTGTCAACATAGTCAAGAATGCAATCGAGAGTTTTAAGGATTATGATGGAAATTATGGGAAGGAGGGAAAGTGGATAAAAATTTCGGCACAGCGTGAGAACCGCGTCATACAGCTTGATATCTCAAATAACGGTGCTCCGATCACGGAGTCAGTCGCCTCACGCCTCTTCTCGCCATTTTTCACGACCAAGCCGGATGGAAAGGGATTAGGTCTGACTCTGACGGGGGAGATATTGGGAAATCACAAGGCTTTATGGTCGTTGCGTACTGATGATGGCGGCGTAACGGTCTTTTCTATAAAATTCTGAGGTTTATAATTATATAAGGATTGAGGGCTCTACGGGATATTCCGTAAAGCCCTCAATTTTAATTTATGTTGTTGAAGATCACTTCTTGGTGATATGGATGCTGATGGTGCCGTCGGGAGCGACATTTATATCGAGCGACATTCCGGGTCCTACGTGGATTGTTCCTTCACCGACATATTTGTGGATGGGTGCCGGAGCATGACCGGTTCCCCCTTCAAGGGGATGGAGAGCTTTGTTCTCATCGATGCCGGTAACCGGATCAACCTTAACATTAGCCACTTTTGCGACTTGATGTGCCTGAGCCGGTTTGGGAGCCGGTTTGGGACCCTGCGGTGCCCCTTCCTTAACCGCACCAAATTCAATTATTGGTTGGTCGGTGGCGATGACGTCTCCTTCTGCTACGAGGAACTTTGAAATGATGCCGTCGCGGTCGGAAACGAGATTATTTTCCATCTTCATTGCCTCATAGATGAGTAGAGTATCGCCGGTCTTAACCTCTGTGCCCGGTTTTGCAACAAGTGAGATTACTGTGCCTCCCATCGGCGCAACCATCACTTCAGCCGGACCTGCCGGTGCTGAGGGTGTAGTTGCCGGAGCCTCACCTCCTACAAACTCGATAAGCGGCTGGTCGGTGGCAATAACTTCACCCTCTTTTACAAGAATCTGCTTTACTATCCCTGCCATATCGCATGCGAGATCGTTTTCCATCTTCATCGCCTCATAGACAAGGACGACATCGCCGATATTGATTTTATCGCCCGGTTTCACCTTAATGCTCATTACGGTGCCACCCATAGGAGCGGCGAACACCGCGCCGGTGATAGCCTCATTGTTGCCTTTTGCGTCAGCGTTGGCAGGATTCTCAGCCGGCTTGTTTTCCTCATATTCAGCCTTGCGTTTGTTGGTGAGATAAGTTTTTGCTACCGACGGGAGAAGTTCGAGAAGCAGTTTCTCCTCCTCATTAAGAGCAAGGTTCACCCCTCCGAGATTTTCAAGAACAGGGTTTTCAGGCTCCTTGTAGGATGATGTGTCGTAAGGCTTTTCCTCTGCATTTCCTGTTATGTGCTTGCGGAATTCCGGGTCAACGGGAGCCGGAGTTGTGCCGTATTCACCCTTGACAAGAGATATAAACTGATTATTCTTGTTGCTGTAGTCCGGTTTTCCTGCGCGACGATCAAGGGCAAGGGCAACGGCTTGTGAGCCTACAATTTGGCTTGTCGGAGTAACAAGTGGAACAAGACCTGCGTCGCGACGCACTTTAGGAATAAGTGCCATAGCCTCCTCAAGCACATCCTCAGCCTTAAGAGCGCGAAGGTTGGCAACCATATTGGAATACATTCCGCCGGGCACCTCTGCCTCCTTTACAATCACATTTGGCTTGGGGAAGCCGAAATAAGCCTCAATCTTATGGCAGGCATCCAGAAGTTCCTCCTCTTTATCAGCTTTGGCTGCCTCTATCGCACGGTCAAATTCAGCATCTATCTCCGCCGGCATCTCAGAATATGCCTCATCGAAATCACGTTGCCATTTATCCTTGTTCAGGTCGAAATCGGCAAGCGCTATGCGGGCCTCCTTGAGGGCATGTCTGATCTTGGCGACAGCTTCCATGTTGACATCAAGTTCTACGCCGAGTTTCCGGCAGAAAATGTCGATAAGCTCTATTGCCGGGGCAGCGGAACCACCGCCAAACCACCATATATTGGTATCCACAATATCCACACCCTGAATAATGGCGGTGAGCACGGAAGCCAGTCCATAGCCGGGGGTGCAATGAGTGTGGAAATCAACCGGGACACTGAGGGCTGCCTTAAGCTTAGGCATAAGGGTGAAGATGCGCGAGGGATTCACCAATCCTGCCATATCCTTCAGGGTTACCATTTTTGCTCCGAGAGCTTCCATCTCTTTGGCTTTCTCCACGAAATAATCATCTGTGAAGATTTTCTCCTCCTCAGGTGTTCCTTTGGGGTCTATGGTATAGCATACGGCAGTGTCAGCTATAGTCTCGTTGCCGTTATATCCGTTGAGCTCATTTATCATTTTAATAGAGCTCTTGATGTTATCGATGTCGTTTAAGGCATCAAAAATACGCATTACATTCAGACCATTCTCAACCGCTTTCTTATAAAATCCTTCAAGCACACTGTCAGGATAGGGCACGTAGCCGAAAAGATTACGTCCGCGAGAGAGGGCTGAGAGCAGGGAAATGCCTTTCATCTCTTTTGAACAAGAGCGCAGACGATCCCAGGGGCTTTCACCGAGATAACGCATTACGGAGTCGGGCACAGCGCCTCCCCACACTTCCATGATGTAGAACTTAGCCTCCTTATATAATGGAAGCAGTTTGTCTACATTTTCCTGTTTAAGACGAGTGGCGAACAATGACTGTTGTCCGTCGCGTAATGTCAAATCTCTGATTTGTAGTTTCTTTGCCATCTGTTTTATCTAATTTGGGTATGACATAGAGTTTTGTTGCCCAAAATTAAGTATAAAATCTTGATTACGGAAATTTTTCCGCAAAAGAATGTGAAAAAGATTTTCGCGGGAATATGTACGAAAAGTTCAGTTTCCACACGTTATAATGCTATGAAGCAAATAGGAATACTGAGCGATACGCATGGATATTGGGACAATCGTTATGCGGAGCATTTCAAGGGGTGCGATGAAATATGGCACGCCGGAGATATCGGCGACTATGCTATAATAGAGAAATTGCAGGAGATTGCCCCTGTCGTAAGGGCGGTCAGCGGAAATATTGATCATGGGATGGTGCGCCGTAAGTGCCGCGAACTTGAAATATTCAACGTGGAAGGTGTGAAGGTTTTGCTTACCCATATCGGAGGTTATCCCGGAAAGTGGTCGAAAGGGATGAAAAAACTTCTTGCGGATGAAGGAATCGGATTGATGGTTGACGGTCATTCCCATATACTTAAGGTGATTTATGATAAAGAGCTTGAGTTGCTCCATATCAATCCGGGGGCTGCCGGACAAGCCGGATGGCACAGAGTGCGCACTCTGGTTCGCCTTGTCATTGACGGTGAGGATATGCGCGATTGTGAAATAATAGAATTGGCAGGAAATGTATGAGAATGATGTTGCTTTTTTAATCCGGCGTTATTAATTTTGCGCTATGATTTTGTAACTTTTAAATCTTATCATTATGATTAACGAAATACTGAGCCACAATAAGAAGTTTGTGGAGGAGAAGGGCTATGAACGCTTCCTTACGGATAAATATCCCAACAAGAGGATCGCTATTGTTACCTGCATGGACACCCGCCTTGTGGAATTGCTTCCGGCGGCTCTCGGCTTCAAGAACGGAGACGTGAAGATTATCAAGAATGCCGGGGCTACAATCACCAATCCCTTCGACAGCACTATGCGCAGTCTTCTCGTGGCTGTCTATGAATTGGGAGTGAACGAGATTATGATTATCGGGCATACTGAATGCGGTGTGCAGGGAATGAACGCTCATGAGATGCTTCACGCCATGAAAGAGCGGGGCATTCCGGAAGAGAATATAAATCTCATGAAGCATTGCGGCATTGATCTTGACAGTTGGCTCCACGGATTTGACGAGACTTCGGAGGCTGTCAGGGAGACAGTGGATCTTGTGCGCAATCATCCTCTAATGGCAAAAGATGTTGTGGTGAGGGGCTACATAATGCATTCCGTTACCGGAGAACTAACCCAGCTCTAATGACATCATACGGAAAAAGATATCTCCTCTTTCTGATTATTCTCTTAGGAGCGCTCTCGGCTTTCGGTCCTTTCGTTACGGATTTCTACCTTCCCGTGATGCCCTCCATGGCTTCCTTATTCTCCACCAGTGCGTCAATGGTGCAGTTAGGGTTGGCGGCCAGTATGGTCGGACTGGCAGTAGGACAACTCATATTCGGACCCTTGAGCGATAAATGGGGACGGCGTCCTGTGTTGTTGGCTTCCATGGCTTTGTTCTCTTTGGCAGCCTTTGTTTCGCTCTTTTCTCCGAATATTCAGTTTTTCAATGTCTGTCGGTTTTTGCAGGGGTTAGGGGGTGCCGGAGGGATAGTTCTTTCCCGGTCGATAGCCACAGACTGTTGGAGCGGACGCGAATTGGCGAAAAGTATTACGATTATTTCCGCAATAAACGGTGTGGCTCCCGTGGCTGCTCCTGTCATAGGCGGGTTTACGGGTCAGTTCACAGGATGGAAAGGGATATTCATTATCCTTTTGGTCATCGGAGTGAGTCTGTTTGTGATGAGTCTTCTCTTCCGAGAGTCTTTCCCGATAGAAAAGAGGATTTCCGGCTCTTGGAAAATGGTTGCCCACAGTTTCCTGCGCCTTTTTCGGCATAGATATTTCAATATCTATCTCGCTGTTTACGGGTTTGGCTATTGCGTTCTTTTCGGCTATCTCTCTTCTGCCTCATTCATTGTGCAAGACCATTTCGGATTTAATGAGATACAGTTTTCACTTGTATTTGCATTGAATGCATTCGGCTCGATAATAGGCTCGGTGCTGGCTCTGAAATTCAAGGAGATGAAAAATGCGGCTTTTTTCGCTATGTCGGGAATATTTATCTCTGCCGGAATGCAGTTTCTCTTCTCTTTTATTTCAGATTCGTTTTGGATTTACGAGAGTTTCACTTTCCTGATTCTTTTATTTCTCGGATTTATGTATCCATCCGTTACCTCTCTCACAATGGAGGAGGGTAAGGAAGCGGTGGGGAGCGCCTCCGCCATACTCGGGACAGTTGGCTACCTTTCCGGCGGACTCATCTCTCCTCTCGTCGGGTTTGGAGATATTTACTTTACGAGCGCTATAGTGGTGTTTATCTGCTCAGTAGGCGGACTGGCATTTGGCTTTATCGCATGGCGCAGGATTAGCGTAT
Organism: uncultured Porphyromonadaceae bacterium; assembly: GCA_947176915.1. GTDB lineage: Bacteria > Bacteroidota > Bacteroidia > Bacteroidales > Muribaculaceae > Lepagella. The sequence goes on from CAMWSM010000063.1 coordinate 14,181, forward strand.
GTTCAGAGAAGGGGAATTATTGAGGATAACGAAGGTTCTCGCGACGAATGTCATGCAGAATCTCATTTAAGAACCGATTGGCAGCCTCGCGGGCAGCCGGAAGGTCGTTGAAGGAGAAGTTTCCGCAATCCTTAGGGGTTGCTCCGGGAATTTCTCCTTCAAAATTTGCAATAAAGGAGAATGTGTCGCGCAAGAGAGGGACTATATCCTCAGGTTCAAGTTCTCCTTGCATTATGAGGTAGTTGCCTGTGCAGCACCCCATAGGACCCCAGTAGACAATCTTTTCTTTCCATTCCGGATTGTTGCGTAGATAAGTGGCGGCAAGGTGTTCCATCGAATGAAGAGCCTCGGGAGTTAGGGCTGCCTCACGGTTAGGCTCCGTAAGGCGGACATCAAAAGTAGTAATGACATCTCCTGAAGGGGTTTTGTCACGACGGGAAACATATACACCGCGCAAAAGGCGGTTATGATCGATTGTGAAGCTTGCTATTTTTTCCATTGTGATTAATGTTAGTATCGGCAAAGTTAGTAAGAAAAAGGGAAAGGAACAACGATGAATCTCTAACTGAGAAATGAAATAAATGGGAATGTAATCTTAAATGAAGTTTTATGTGTTATAAATATGTATTGAAAAAGATAGGCTTATGAAAAAAAAAATCTCTGACTGGTTGCTCCACTTTTTTCATGTGGTAAGCAATATCCGACCTATAATATGGATAGCTACATACGTGGCATTGACCCCTGTGTTTGCCTTAATTTATTGGGCGCTCCCTGACGGACAGTTCCGTATTCCTGACGGAGGAACCACCGACTATGGTTCCTGGTTGTATTACAGTATAGTGACCATCACCACACTTGGTTTTGGTGATTACACACCGGCGCATGGTTGGGCGCAGGCGGTAACAGCCATTGAGGTTATGTGCGGATTGGTATTCTTAGGATTTTTCCTTAATGCAGTCGGGTCGATGAAATCAGAGATTGATGTGGCATCGGAGGTTGAGAAACAACGACAGGTGCATTTTAAGATGGAGAAAGAGAAGCTTATGAAGATTATCCCCGGCTTGATGCATAACCTTAATAATTTTCTTGCTTATTGTTATGCGCTGACTACCCCTATGGCAAAGCGTAATTCGGATGACGCGCGTTATAATCCTGATTTCACGTTCAATGATCTTTCTGATCTTTTCAAACCTTCAGGTCTGGCATTTGATGGTTCAAGTCTTCCGGTAGTAGGAAGATTCATGAAGTCAGCTTCCCAGACAAGCCTGATGCTTGATTCCCTTCAGCAGCGTGTGGATCTGACGTTGTGGCCTGAACTGGTGGATGATTGCTTTGCCTTCGTAGCAGACTATCAGATGTTCTCATCCGAAGATGTGCTGACAAAGAATGCAACAGCTCTTCTTCCAGCCGATTCCCCTCTTACGGCGGAAGTTGCGGAGTCAAAGATAAGTAAAGAGATAGCGGATTGGAATGGTCCTCTCGAATTTGCTCACAACAGCGAGATGCAGGCGATAGGTGAACTTTACTATTTTGTGAAGGAGAGCGCGAGAGTGGCGAGGAATCTTGAGACAGCCCTTACGAAGCTCAGTGTCGACTAAAAAATATTTTAGATTAGGAAAAGAGATTCTCCTAATCCAAAAAATAGGCTTAATTTTTGGATTATAATCCAAAAATTAAGCCTATTTTTTTGGATTATAATGAATTTTGGTCTAAATTTGCAAAAAAACAAATATGTATATTAAGAGAGATTTGCGGTCCATCATAGAAAATCATTTTTTCAGTGGAAAGGCGATTATTGTGTTAGGGGCTCGACAGGTTGGAAAAAGCACAATGTTGGAACGAATTACTCAGGAAAAGGAAATTCCGGCTCTTTTTTTAAACTGTGATGATCCTGATGTGAGAACCATACTCACTGAAATCAATACAGTAAATCTTGATTTGTTGATTGGAAAAAACAAGATAGTGTTTATAGATGAAGCTCAACGCGTGAATAATATAGGGGTTGTGCTTAAAATGGTTGTGGATCGGCATAAGGATCTACAATTATTAGTGAGTGGATCATCCTCTCTTCATTTAAGATCATCGATAAATGAACCATTGACAGGAAGAAAGTATGAATATGTCATGTATCCGATCGCAACTTCAGAACTTTATGATACTATGGGGTTGATGACTACGAGACAATTATTGAATTTCCGTCTTATATTCGGTTCATATCCGGATGTGCTAACTCATCCTGACGAAGCACGTGAATTATTAAAGTCGCTTTCTGACAGCTATCTATACAAAGATATCCTGGATCTTGAAGATATAAGGAAACCCGTAGTTCTTAATAAAATATTAATAGCGCTTGCTCTGCAGGTAGGGAGCGAAGTGAGTTATAATGAGGTGGCACGAACCGTAGGGAGTGATCCGAAGACAGTGGAAAAATATGTAGATTTGCTGGAGAAATGTTTTGTCGTGTTTACTCTTACAGGTTTAAGCAGAAACATGCGTAATGAATTGAAGAAAACCAAGAAGATCTACTTTTACGACATTGGAATACGCAATGCAATAATACAGAATTATGCACCGGTAGAATTGCGTAATGATATCGGCGCATTGTGGGAGAATTTTTTCATTTCAGAACGAATAAAAAATAATTCTTACTCCGGGAGACTGGTCAATTATTATTTTTGGCGTACGACTTCTCAACAAGAAATTGATCTGATAGAGGAATCGGACGGTCAATTCTATGCATTTGAGATGAAATGGAATCCAGAAAAAGGAAATGTAAAATTTCCCCAATCTTTCATTGATGCATATAATCCTCGGGAAATTAATGTTGTAACCCCGGAAAATTATCTTAATTATCTGTTATGATATTCCTTCTTTGATTTATAAACGAAGATGGGAATGCGAACAAACGCATCCCCATCTTCAGCTCTTACTTATCTGCGTTTGGGAGTTCTGACGGAAAGTTCAGGATGCTGCTCAAGGGTGAAGTTGAAGAAATCATCGTATGGTTTAAGCAATTTGAAGAGTCGGGTCAATTTGCCGACAATATCTTTCGATTCCATCTCCTTGTCAGAGAGGGTAGCTGCGAATACGAAACTTTTAGGCTTCAGCAAATCAATATGTTCCCAATCTTTGGGAAAACCTTTCGGTGCAGTTTTTAAAGGCTCCTGCCAATAGGTCTTGAAACTGGCGGCAAATTCCGGGTTGTTGATTATGTCGAGATATTCCTCCACATTATTATAGATCTCCGAGCGATATATTTTCAGCAGCGGAGACTCGGGAAACCATGCACCGCCAGCCACGAGACATTCCCCGGGTTCGATATGGACGTAGTAGCCGCAAAATTCACTTTTCTTTCCCCCGCGTGGATTGATGTAAATTCCGATATGATTTTTATAGGGTGTTTTGTCGGAAGAGAAACGTGTGTCGCGATAAATGCGATAGAGGCAGTCAGCCGGAGTCAGGTAGGCTGCTTCCGGTTCAAATTTTGCAATCTCATCAATCAGCTGCTGAGTGAAATTTTCCACATAGCCCTTTACCTGAAGATACTCCTCCTTATGTTCGTTAAACCACTCCCGGTTATTGTGGGCTGCCAATTTTTTCAGAAATTCTATTGTCTTTTTCATTAAATAATCTTCATTTTTGAAGTTATTAGACTACCTCATTGAAAAGCCGTTCCTTACTTCAATAAATAAATTAGATTTCATCCGTCTTGATTTCTTCGGTTTTAAGATTATTGAGGTGTGAAATTCGAGTAACGAAGTCCTCAACCTTTGGAATAAGCGGAGCAACATCTGATTCTTCCCAATCATAAAGATATTCTTCCGATTTTAATGTCATAAGATTTAGTTTTGAAATATAGTGAGTTTTTCTTTCTCAACGTTTTTGTAAAAAGGAAGAAAACTTCGTTTAAGCCAACCGGAGAAAGAATAAAGTCTGGGATTTATTTCTTCTCCTAATGACCAACCCACTTCCATCAAGGGCCAGGCATACTTATCCCACAGATCAAATGGAATCTTTTCTTTACCGGGTATAAGGATATGAATGTCCCAATCAGAATCCGGAGAAGCGTTTCCGCGTGCTCTTGAGCCATATAAGGACATCTGAGATCCTTTCGGAAGAATCTCGGATGCTTTCTTTTTAAGAGTGTCTAAGATCAAGAGATATCTTTCTTTTTCTGTCATTGATGATTGATTTAGGATGTAGTTAGTCGATAGACCTTTTTGTTGGTTTGAGTGTCATCTCTGTGCAAAACTAATAAAAATTTCTTGCTGAAACAATTATTTCAGAAATTCTATTGTCTTTTTCATTCGTTATTCTATTTAAATTGGATTTTACATAATTAGGGATATTCATAAAATATCCAACTAATTATTTGCCAATATCTTAGATATTTT
>CAMWSM010000064.1 GCA_947176915.1 uncultured Porphyromonadaceae bacterium
TTATTTTTTTGATGAATGTTGTAAAAAAAGAGGCTGCATCTATTTTGACACAGCCCCATTATTATATCCGCATTTTCTTATTCCCTTAACCCTTAACATCTGACCACCCTTAACATCTTAACTCTTAATTCTTAACATCTTAACATCTTAACATCTTAACATCTTAACATCTTAACTCTTAACTCTTAACTCCCTCTTAGTTTTCGTCGGGGATTGCCTCGTATGCACGGAGGGCTTCTTCGAATCTTTTCTTGACATCCTTCATTTTGTAGAGACCGTCAGCGTTCTTCTCAAGACCTTTGAAAGAAAGAGGGAATATCATCGGAGGATTGTCAAGATCGAGAAGTTCCATATTTCTCAGCTGGTCCACACTCTGATAGACAAGGTTAATGTCGGCATACTCCTCTCCGTCAGGACCGACGAATTTCTCAATCACCATCTTGGAGCCGATCGGAGTTTTCTTCTCTATTGCATTCGGCACTTCATATTCCTCTATACCCAACGCTGTCGCCACACTTGAAAGGTTGCTGTCATGACCCACAAGGAATGTGAATTTACGGGTTGGACTCTGAAGTTCCTCAAGCATATACTGAACCAATGGTTTAGCAACATTCGCAGCTACAATCGGGGCGGTGAACAACACATCCTGATACACATCCTTCACATGAGCCAGACGCTCCCAATCCTTGCGGTTTAACTTATGTCCGAAAGCTGCTGTGAGGGTGTCGGGAGCCTCATAATATTGCAGGATAAAGGCGTCGCTCGCAGAATTGAGTTCCTTCAATGCGCTGCCCCCCTTCATGCTCGGTTCGCCCCATTTGTCAAGGACAATCTCAGTGTTATAGTTGTCGAAAGCTTTAAGCTTGGGATCGTTGGCTTTAGCCATCGGGGAGTCCTTAACGTCAAGCACCTCCATCATGAGTTCATAATCGGGCTTGATTTTCTCATTTATACCTACAATGCCCTTCTTTCCCCCCATCGCCGCTATCTGCTTCATAGCCTCTGCCCGAAACTCAGGACTTGACTTTGTGAGCTGAGGATTGAAAAGAGGATCCATTTGTGAGGGTGTGTAACGATGATTGACAGTGATTCCACCAACAGGCATGAAACCGGAAGAGAAATACTGGGCAGTAGCGATACATCTTTGCATTGAATTTGCGGTTACGTTGACATCATCAGCCGAGGGTGCGTGATTTTCCGGGAAAAGACCGGCATCTACAGCCCATTTTCTGAAATATTGTCCCATCATGGTTTCAAGCGCACCGCCGCGTGATGTCAGTTCACTCTTTCCTGAGCTCCATTTGTGCCATTTATGTGGAGTCATCCTGCCAAGATCGCTCTTGTCGTCTGAAAGAGGAGAGCGGATATTATGCCTGCTCAGCACAACTGCCTCCTTCAGGTGATATTTATCCTTAAACTCTTTCGACCTCTGTGCCTGCGAAAAACTGAAAACCGGCGTCAGGATTGTCATGGCTGCAAGAGTAGCCATTGCATAAAGTCTTTTCATAGCAATATGAATTTTAGGTTACTTATTCTTTTTTAACAATTATTTTTATGGATAAGTTTAATATAATTTCACAACATTTCTCTTTCTAACTTGTTTTTCTTTATGAAAAGATGAAGTTTTAATAACTTCGACAATAAAACCGCTATATTCAATCGTGTTATGAAAAAGACATTACTGCTTCTTGTTGTGCTTTTCTCATCATTGTTTGCAAAAGCACAAGTTAATATCCCCGCTCAGGAGATCCACTATGATGTACATTATCATTGGGGAATCATTAACGTGATGATCGCTCATGGCGTAGTTACGATGGAAACTACGGGAAATCAGTTCTATGCCACTCTCGACGGCAACAGTATCCCATGGGACGGAAGAGTTTTCTGCGTATCAGACACTCTCCGCGCCACAATGACTCCCTCTTCAGGACTCAGCCGAGAGACTGTTACGTATGAGAACGGATGGTATCTTAAGCCGAAGGTTACACAATATCGCACAAACGGTTTCGATCCTTCAAATCCGGCAAATTATAAAAATATAAAAGGGGAGGGCACTCTGAATGCAAGCGACGACACAATGGAGGCAATCACAGTCACTGCCGACATGCTCGGAATGTTCTACTATTTCAAGGAAATGGATTTTGAGAGCATGGCGCCCGGCAGCCAAGTAACTATCCCTATCGCAGTTGAGGGTGGTGATGCCCAGAAAGTGGTGGTTACCTATAATGGCAAATCAAGTTATTCTGTAGGGGGATCGACATATCCAACATATTCTGTCAATTTTGAATACAGCTATAAGGGAGCAATGAGCGGCTATCCGGTAGAGGCACAGGTTGGTGTTTCTTCCCGACTCCCGTTATTGTTAAGCGCCAGTCTTCCTGCCGGGCATGTGGAAATGATCCATAATCCCCAATAAAAGATATGATTAATTCTTGAGATATATTTTAAGAGTCTAAGATTTTCTTCATTTCTTCGGTAACGGGTGCCTCAAGCACTAATTCCTTTTTTGAAACCGGATGTATAAAAGCAATCCTGCGGGCAAGTAGAGAAATGCCACCGTCGGGATTGCTTCTTTTTGCCCCATACTTCAGATCGCCTTTGATGGGATGTCCCTGGTTTGCAAGCTGGCAGCGTATCTGATGCTTCCTTCCCGTGAGGAGATTTATTTCCAGGAGGGTATATCTTTCCCCCTTCCGGATCGTGTCATACTCAAGCACACATCTCTTACCCTCCCTATTGTCCTTTCCGGTAATAAAGGTTTTGTTTATCCTTCCGTCGCTTAAGAGATAATCGGTAAGTGTGGCGCTCTTTTCTGCAGGATGACCCTCTACGAGCGCCCAGTAGGTTTTATGAAGCTCACCTTTCCGAAGCATCTCATTAAGACGGGTCAAGGCTTTCGATGTTTTGGCAAAGACCACGAGCCCCCCAACCGGACGGTCAATTCTATGCACGACCCCACAGAATACGTTTCCCGGTTTGTTATATTTCCTTTTGAGATATTCCTTCACCATTTCCGAGAGGGGCGTATCGCCGGTCTTATCTCCCTGCACAATCTCTCCCGGAGCTTTATTCACAACTATTATATGATTGTCTTCGTAGATTATCTCCATAAATTTTAAATAAAAAAGCCGATTCATGTTGAATCGGCTGCTTAGTGGCGGGGGCAGGACTCGAACCTACGACCTTTGGGTTATGAGCCCAACGAGCTACCACTGCTCCACCCCGCGGTGTTATTTTCGACTGCAAAATTACAACACTTTTTTAGATTGCACAAATATTTTTGAAAATAATTATGTTAAAATGAGTTAAATTAATGTTATACTATTGGTTTAAAGCCAGATATATAAGTGTCAATTTTTATAATTTTGCAATCCTATTAATTATTCTTGAAAAAATGTAACCTATTTTGACTCATAACCCGATTTTTTTTACTAAATTTGCTCATTCTTTTAAATTTTGTGCATTTAATAGCCTTTGTTATGGTAATGAAGACGCGTGATAAGTTTATTGAAGTGGCTCGACAGCTCTTTGCAAGAAAGGGTGTGGAGAACACCACCATGAATGATATCGCCTCAGCTTCCGACAAAGGCAGACGAACAATTTATACATATTTCAAAAGCAAGCGCGACATTTTCAATGCCGTGATTGAAAGTGAGACCGACCAGTTGCTTAACCGTCTATGCCACATCGTGGCGCGTCCTGTTTCTCCCGATGTGAAGCTTCTGGAATATATTGAATGCCGTTTTGAAGCCATGAAGGAGATCGTTTCCAGAAACGGTTCCCTGAGAGCCGGTTTCTTCCGCGATGTCAGAAAGGTTGACCGTGCACGAAAGATTATTACAAGAAAGGAGACAGCCCTTCTCCGCGACATTCTTCAGGAGGGTGTGGAGCAGGGAATTTTTGAGATACCTAATATTAATCATACTGCCGTTATCCTCACGCAGGCTATTCACGGCTTGGACGTGCCTTTCATTCGCGACAACCTCTCCGATGAGGGAATCGACAAGGAGATGCTCAAAACTTATGTAGCCGATATTTTCCTTAACGGCATTAAGCGTAGATAATTGATATTTTTCACCCTTTTATAAACCTTTTTAAGTTTAAAAGCATGTATATTAATTCAATTGGCAAATATGTCCCTGAGGCAAGAATTACTAACGACTACTTCGAGAAACTGAATAATCTCGAAGAGGGGTGGATTATGCAACGTACAGGTATGGTGAGCCGTTCAAAAGCTGCGGCTGATGAAAATGCCGACACAATGGCGATCAATGCTATTGATGATGCCTTAAAGAACCTCCCGTATGACATTAAAGAGGTTAATCTTATTGTAGGGGCGTTCTATGCCGCCTACGACACTGTCGCCACTCCCGCTCACGTCGCACAGCGTCATTATGGTATTCATGGAGCCAAAGCGGTCTACGCTTCCGCCGCATGTTCATCTTTCATCAATGGCCTTGAGATTGTAGAGGGTTATTTTGCTTCCGGCAAGGCTGACAAAGCCCTTCTCATCTGCACTGAACACAACACCTATTACAGCAACGAAAAAGATCCGAAAGCGGGTCATCTCTGGGGTGATGCTGCTGTGGCTTATTTCCTGAGCAAGGAGCGTCAGAGCGAGAATGACATCGAGATTCTTGACATTTTCACGGAGGGACTCGGTGATGTCGGAAAAGGTCCGGGAGGGGTGAAGCTTCGTCCGGGAGAGGATGGAATTTCCATGCCTGACGGAAGGGATGTCTTTATCCATGCCTGCAAATATATGATCTATGCCCTTAATAATTCTCTTGAGCATACGGGTCTGAAAATTGAGGATATCTCAAAGCTTATCTGCCATCAGGCGAATAAGAGAATCGTGGCCCAGGTGGCTCATCAGCTCGACAAGCCTATGGACGATTTCCTGAATAATATTGAAGTGCTTGGCAACACAGGCTCTGCCTCGGCTCCCCTTGTGCTGGCTGAAAACCTTGATAAATTCAAGAAGGGTGATAAAGTGGCACTTATGGTGTTTGGCGGCGGCTACTCATGTGGGTGCTTCATAGTTCGCTTCTAAGGCTCAGTTATCCTTTATACTATATTCCGATTCCAAAAAATGAAGTTTAAACGGCTTCGATAATAAACTATAAATAACAATGAAATTACTTGAAGGAAAGACAGCCCTCATCACCGGCGCTGCACGAGGCATCGGTAAGGCTATCGCACTCAAATTCGCTTCTGAAGGCGCTAACATCGCTTTCACCGACCTCGTTATCGACGAAAACGGAAAAAAAACCGAAGAGGAAATCAAGGCTCTCGGCGTGAAATGTATCGGCTATCCCTCTAACGCTGCTAATTACGAAGAGACTGAGAAAGTAGTCAATCAGGTAAAGGAGGATTTCGGAAGAATCGATATCCTCGTTAATAATGCCGGCATCACCAAGGATGGCCTCATGATGCGTATGACTGAGGCTCAGTGGGATGCTGTGATCGCTGTCAACCTCAAATCCGCTTTCAACTTCATCCATGCTGTTCTTCCCATTATGATGCGTCAGCGTTCAGGCTCCATCATAAATATGGCATCTGTAGTTGGTGTTCACGGTAATGCGGGTCAGGCCAATTATGCGGCTTCCAAGGCAGGCCTTATCGCTTTGGCAAAGAGCATCGCTCAGGAGGTAGGTTCACGTGGCATACGTGCCAACGCCATTGCCCCCGGATTTATCGAGACTGCCATGACTGCTGCACTTCCCGATAATATCCGTGAAGAATGGGTTAAGAAAATTCCTCTCCGTCGCGGTGGAAAACCTGAGGATATTGCTGATGTGGCTACATTCCTCGCTTCTGATCTGTCAAGCTATGTTTCCGGACAGGTCATTCAGGTTGACGGCGGCATGAACATGTAATCCGGTTGAAAAAGCACGCAATCATAGTAGCAGGCGGATCCGGCACTCGTTTGGGAGGGGAAGTTCCAAAACAGTTTCAACTCCTCGCCGGAAAACCCCTTTTGTGGTGGGCTCTCAAGGCTTTTGCCGATGAGGACCCTGCCACAGTGCTTCATCTTGTCTTGCCGTCAAGGTTTATTCCCTTATGGCAGACATTGAAGGATAAACTCCCGGATGAGGATAGGTTTCAAATTCTTGTTCACGAAGGGGGTTCTTCCCGCACCGACTCGGTTCTTTCCGCACTTGACTCTATCCCCTCGGATGATGAGATTCTTGTGGCTGTTCATGATGCCGCCCGTCCTTTGGTCTCCCGTAAGGTGATTGAAGAGGGGTGGGGAGCAGCAGCTGACAGTCTCGCGGCAATACCTGTAGTGGCTGTAACGGATTCTTTACGTCATCTTGAACCGGAGGGTAGCCGGAGCGTTTCCCGAAGCGAGTTTGTGGCTGTTCAGACTCCGCAGGTGTTTCGTGCCGATATCCTTAAAAAAGCATACGGAAATATGGGAGAGGGAGTCTTCACGGACGATGCTTCGGTTGTGGAGGCATCCGGGATCACTCCCAGGCTTTTCCCGGGTTCTCCCGATAATATAAAAGTTACCAATCCGGGAGATTTGGAAATTGCTGAATTGCTCCTCAATAAATAAAGTTGTCTGAACTTTTGATGGCAAATTTCCTCGAAACGGATATTAAATTCCTGAAAGGAGTTGGAGAGGCTCGTGGCCGTCTCCTTGCCTCCGAAATAGAGGTCGCGACTTTTCGCGACCTCCTTTACTATTTCCCTTTCAGACATATTGATCGCAGCAGATTTTATTCCATTGCCGAACTTGAGGGACAGGATCTGCCTGCAATCCAGATCAAAGGGCATTTTATCTCTTTCCGTGAGGACGGGGAAGGATCGCGCAAGCGTCTGATCGGAGTGTTCTCAGATGGAAAAAGAATGATGGAGACCGTATGGTTTTCTAAAATAAAACAGTTCAGCACTCTTTATAAACCCGGAGTGGAGTATGTGATATTCGGAAAGCCTTCATCATTCCGGAGCGTATGGTCGATCGCCCATCCGGAAGTGGAGATATATGATGCTGAAAAGCCCCCTACGGGATTTCGTGGCGTCTATTCCCTTACAGAGACCATGAGGAAAAGGGGTATTTCGACGCGGTTGCTTCAGACTCTCGTCGGAAATCTTTGCAGTCATCCTCTTTTCACATCATTAAAAGAGACACTCCCGGCTGAAATAATCAGGCGATACAACCTAATGCCCTTGAAGGAAGCGCTCTTTCAGATGCACTTCCCGGCGGATATGCGTTCGCTTCAGCGGGCTACGGAACGTATGAAATTTGAAGAGCTTTTCTTTGTTGAGGCTCATATCCTACGCTATTCCATGGAGAGGGGAGCAAAACTTCCCGGATATGTTTTCCCCTCTATCGGGGAAAAATTCAATGGCTTTTATTTTAACGTGCTTCCCTTCCAGCTTACGGGCGCCCAGAAGAGAGTGCTGAAAGAGATTAGGGCTGACATGAAGACGGGCCGTCAGATGAACAGGCTCTTGCAAGGAGATGTAGGTTCGGGAAAGACTATGGTGGCATTCATGACGATGCTGATGGCTGTCGACAACGGTTTTCAGGCTGCTCTGATGGCTCCTACGGAGATTCTTGCCACTCAGCATTTTGAATCCTTACGACAATGGGCTGATCCTATAGGAGTGAAAGTTGCATTGCTCACCGGAAGCACCCGCACCCGTGAGCGTCGTGCAATCCATGAGGGACTGCTCTCGGGGGAAATTCAGATCATTGTGGGCACTCACGCCCTGATAGAAGATACGGTTCAGTTCAGGCAGCTCGGACTGGTTGTGATTGATGAGCAGCACCGGTTTGGAGTAGCGCAAAGGGCAAAAATGTGGAGCAAGAACCGGGTGGTGCCACATGTTCTTGTCATGACAGCCACACCTATACCGCGCACGCTTGCCATGACTGTCTATGGCGATCTTGAAGTTTCCGTCATTGATGAACTTCCTCCCGGGCGAAAGCCTGTTACAACACTTCTTCGTTTCGACTCCAACCGTATGGAGGTAGACAGGCTCATTGTCTCTCAATTACGGGAAGGAAGGCAGGTATATATCGTCTACCCCCTCATTTCAGAAAATGAGAAACTCGATCTCAAAAGCCTTGAGGAGGGATATAAACGCACGTGCGAAACCTTTCCGAGTTTCAGGGTCTGTTTCGTGCATGGGCGGATGAAACCGGAGGAGAAGGATCATCAGATGGAACTGTTTGTAAGCGGTCAGGCACGTATCATGGTGGCTACTACTGTTATTGAGGTAGGTGTAAATGTCCCGAATGCCTCCGTGATGGTAATAGAAAATGCGGAACGCTTCGGACTCTCGCAGCTTCATCAGCTGAGGGGAAGAGTAGGACGCGGTGCCGACCAAAGTTATTGCATTCTTATGAGTAAGGCTAAAGCGGGGGGCGACACGAAGAAAAGGCTTGCGATTATGACCGAAACCACCGACGGATTCCTGATTTCAGAGGCAGACATGAAAATCCGCGGTCCGGGCGATATGGAGGGAACACAGCAAAGCGGGCTTGCCTTCAATCTTCGAGTGGCAGACCTTTCACGCGACGGACAGATTCTCACACGTGCCCGGGAGGCTGCTCTTGCCGTTCTCAGGGGAAATCCGGCGCTACTGGCTCCGGGTTGCATTCCTACTGAACCTCGACCCGGCGATTTAACACCGATTACAGTATCAAACGAGGAAAGAGAAATCATCGCCCGGGAACTTTCGCTCCGCTTTGCCAAAACAGTCGACTGGTCGCAAATATCATGATTCAACCTAACGCTCTCTCTGAACGTTATAATTGCAGTATTGGGGCTTCTCTTCCCTCAATCAAATTTCAATATTCCATTTTCAAATTTCAAAGGGATGCGCGAAAAAGAATTTCTTCCGGCTGTAAAAGACCGGCTCGGCATAGAACAATTAAATGATATGCAGCAGAAGATGATGGCTTCTGCAACCAATAATACGGATATAATCTTGCTGTCGCCGACAGGTTCAGGCAAGACTCTTGCATTCACCCTGCCCGTTATGAAGATGATGAAACCCTCGACGGGGAGAGTGCAGTGTGTTGTCATAGCGCCCTCTCGTGAGCTTGTGGTGCAGATTGCGGGGGTCTTGAGAGAAGTGGGACATCTTTTTAGGGTTATCGCCCTCTACGGAGGACATAGCGTCGAAGATGAGGTGAACAGTCTTAAGGTAGTGCCCGATATTATTGTTGCAACTCCGGGACGTCTTCTTGACCATGCAGTCAGGCGAAATGTAGATCTTCTGCCCGTGCGAATCCTTGTCCTTGACGAGTTTGACAAGTCGCTTGAACTCGGCTTTGAAGAGGAGATGGGAAAAATTATAAAACGTCTTAAAAATGTTAGCCGCACTATACTTACCTCGGCGACAAAAGCAGACATATTGCCCGATTTCCTGCGTCTTGACAATCCGGTTACTCTTGATTTTCTTGACAATAACTCCTCTCTTCGTGAGAGAATGAATGTTCGGCGGGTAGATTCCGACGGCCAGGATAAGCTTGATTCCCTTCTTCAGCTGCTTCATAACATAAATGATGGCGAGCAGCCTGAAAAATCAATCATATTCGTCAATCATCGTGAAAGCGCTGAGCGCGTCGCGGAATTTCTTAAAAAGAAAGGGGTAGGAGTGGCCCTTTATCACGGTGCGCTTGACCAACGTGAACGCGAAACCGCAGTGGCTCTATTCAATAATGGTTCGGCTCCGGTGCTTGTGGCTACTGATCTGGCCGCCCGCGGTCTGGATATAGAGAAGGTTGGCTCAGTGATCCATTACCATCTTCCTCTCACTTCCGAGGCATATACGCATCGCAACGGACGAACTGCCCGAGTGGAGGAGAGCGGCGATGTCTATGTGCTTGTCGGCCCGGAAGAGCAACTCAAGGAATTTGTGGAGGTAGACGGAGTGATGACTCTCGACCCCGGAAAACGCGCTGAACTTGGGTCGCGGCTTATGTCGCTTTATGTAGCTGCCGGAAAGAGGGAGAAGATCTCTAAAGGTGATATTCTTGGTTTCCTGATCAAAGAGGGTGGGCTTACAGCAGCCGAGATTGGGAAAATTAATGTCTTTGACCATTACTCTCTCGTAGCAGTACAGGCAGATAGGGTGGCTGATCTGCTCAACAGGATTTCCGGAAAGAAACTGAAGGGGGAGAAACGCCGTATTACTCCTCTCCGTTGATTAATCACCTGGAGGCGGTTTAATGTTCCTCGTATGATGAAAAATTAAAAAGAAAGGGATTTCGTTAACCTCATTTGGTCTGCCATTTCAATTAATTTGTCTTGGATAAAGCATTTGTTTTGTGAATTATGATTAATTTTGCAATTCAAAAGAAGAATTTCTTCATAGTTTAGTAAAGTGGATGATCACAAAATTCCCCTTTTATTATTTTCTTCAATTGCTTTATGAAATGAAGTTTTTAGGATTCTTAATTTCAACTATTCTTTTTACTTTTCAATCTTACGGGAGGATGGTGCCCGACTCCATATCCTCAGGAGATTCTCTAAAAATCGAAAATCTGAAGGAGGTTCAGATAACCGCCGGGTCAGCACGCCAGAGAATGTCGTCACTGCAATTAGGAGCTGAGAAGCTTGAACTCTCAAAACTCGCTGTAACCCCGGTTCTCTTCGGGGAAAATGACATTATAAAATCAATAGCTCTTCTTCCCGGTATTCATGCCGAAGGGGACGGTGCAGGGGGTTTTGAAGTCAGGGGAGGCAATTCCTCCCAGAATCTAACTCTGCTTGATGGGATTACACTCTATTCTCCCACGCACGTAATGGGTATCTTCTCCACCTTTAACGATCAGGCGATTTCACAGGCTACCCTCTTTAAAGGTCCTCTTCCTCCCTCTTTCGGCGAAGCATCCTCTTCTGTTCTTGAAACAGGGCTAAAGAACGGGGATATGGAGGACTGGAATGGAGCTTTCACAGTAGGAATCCTTGCCGCTAAACTGAAAGCGGGAGGTCCGATAGTGAAAAACCGACTCTCTTTTGCCGTTACGGCTCGGCGATCATACGTTGATGCATTCCTGAAGATTGTGCCTCGCTATCGCGACATAGTAATGAATTTCTATGATGTTACGGCGAAATTGAGATATAGGGCGGGTGATAGTGATTATTTCGACATGGCGTTCATATCGTCACGCGACAATATGGCAATTGGAGGAGTGATGGGAATGTATTGGGGCAATGTGGGCTCCTCCCTTAACTGGTTTTCTCAACGGGGGGAGGGTTGGCATTTCAATACTACAGCAGCTTTCACATCATTTTCAACAAGAATGGACATGACAATGATGAATAGCTCGCAGTTTCTCAAAGAATATATAAAAAATCTCTCTCTGGAGGAAAATATCAGTTATTTGCTGGATGAGGATCATTCCATAGAGGGTGGTTACCGTTCTGAATTCTTAAGGGTGCAGTCTGCCGATTTCACTATTTCGGGAAATCGGGAGAGAGATGTAAAAAGCGGATGGAACAATGCCCTTTGGCTTAATTATGAGGGGCGGTTGATAGGCGGTTTCTATCTATCGGGAGGTGTGAGATTCAATCTTTTCACGACCTTGAAGGGGAGGAGGTTCAATCGCTGGATTTCTAATCAGGAGCCCGTCCCTTCTCTTGAAGAGAAAACTTATTTCACTCCCGAGCCTCGGCTATCATTGAAATGGGCGATAAAGCCTGAGCATAACTTGAAAGCGGGATTTTCACTTACATCTCAATCCCTCCACTCCCTGCGTTCATCCACAACCAGTTTCCCTTTCGACCGCTATGCCATATCAACTTCCCGTATTCATCCCGAAAAGGTGTGGCAATACGTGGCGGGCTATAATGGAATGACCTCTGATGGTGCGTTTGAATGGTCTGCAGAAGGATATTACAAGTCGATGAGAAATATTTATGACTATAAGGATGGCTATTCGATGTTTTCCCGTCTTAATCTTGAAGACATTATCTTAGGAGGGCAAGGGAGAAGCTTCGGCTTGGAAATAATGTTCAGGAAAAATACAGGTCGTCTGACAGGCTGGCTATCTTATTGCCTTTCCAAAACAGAGTCAAAAATTGTTGGCATCAACAACGGGGAGTGGTATGACGCGGGAAATGACCGTAGACATGATCTTTCTCTTGTAGGGATATATAAGTTTAATGACCGCTGGACTCTCTCCGGCTCGTGGATATTCTCTTCAGGCACGCCGTTGACTGCCCCCGATGTGAAATATGAATTGTCGGGAACGACAATCTATTATTACAGCAAGCGCAACGCTTACAGAATACCCTCCACTCATCGTCTGGACCTCTCGGCAACATATTCACATGTCGGGAGGAAATTCACATACGAATGGTCGTTTGGTGTTTATAATCTTTATTGTCGATATAATCCCTATATTGTTTATTTTGAGGATGACCCTGAAAGCCCCTCGGAGTCAAGGGCGGTTTTGCGTGCAATGTTCGGACTTGTGCCTTCAGTATCTTACACATTAAAATTCTGACTTCATGAAAGGGAAAATAATTGGATTGCTATATCTCTTTATGCTTTTTCTTGCAGCAGGCTGTGAGAAGGAGATCGACATTGAATATCATGACATAGAACCTATTCTCGTAATAGAAGGGTCGCTGACTCAAGATGGGGCAGAGGTGGCTCTCACGTTAACAACGCCGATGGATGAGCCCTTTACAAATATCTTTCTTACAGACGCTAAAGTTTCGATTTCAGATCTGACTGTTTCCGAATCTTTTGAACTACAGCCCGATTCACGCGGAATATTCATCTCCTCTGTGAAAGGGGTGGTTGGACATTCCTATCGTCTTGATGTGGAACGGGGAGGAGAGAAGTATAGCGCAGTCAGCGCTATGCTTCCACCTACTGTTATCACAGGAATGGAATTCAGCTGGATAAAGATGCCCTACGATGAAGTTGCCGTGCTTCAGGTCTCTTTTACCGACGATTCCGACCTCAAGGGTGAGCGCTATTGGCTCCGTCTCTATCGCAATGGTAAGGCGTATAAATGGACCACTGTGTCCGATCATCTTTCATCGGGGGGTATAATAGATGAAGTGATGATGACTTCACGACGCGATCTTGATGAAGAGGATGAGAAAGATAAACTCGAAGAGGGGGATGTAGTAACCGCTCTCCTTGCCCCCGTGAGTCTGGAAATGCACGATTATCTCGAAGCGCTGAGTGTGGGAAACAGCAACGGACCCCGCATGTTTCAAGGCTCATTCTGTCTCGGCTATTTTCTCGCCGCCCCCGTCTCGACTCAATCCATCCTCTTCCCTGCCTATGAATGACATCTTCGGCATCAATTTGCACTTTAGACAGTTTTTATTTTGATAAAACCGGCGGAAAAGTTAACTTTGCATTCTGAATGTCTTTTCGACTTATCTTTTATTCTTTGGAAGATAATACTCACAAATATAATTAATAACAACTATGAGCAAAGCAAAGCAGTTTCTGACTTGCGATGGTAATCAGGCAGCGGCGCACATCAGCTATATGTTCACTGAAGTGGCTGCTATCTATCCTATTACCCCCTCGTCGACTATGGCTGAATATGTCGACGACTGGAGCGCAGCAGGCAGAAAAAACATTTTCGGTGAAACAGTTCTCGTTCAGGAAATGCAAAGTGAGGCAGGCGCAGCAGGTGCTGTTCACGGATCTCTCCAAGCCGGGGCCCTCACCACTACCTACACAGCTTCTCAGGGTCTACTCCTGATGATTCCTAATATGTACAAAATCGCGGGTGAACTTCTCCCGTGCGTTTTCCATGTTTCTGCTCGCGCACTCGCTTCTCACGCACTGAGCATCTTCGGAGACCATCAGGACGTGATGGCAACTCGCCAGACAGGTTTCGCTATGCTATGCGAAGGCTCCGTGCAGGAAGTTATGGATCTTGCAGCAGTCGCACACCTCTCCACACTCAAGAGCCGTGTGCCTTTCGTCAACTTCTTTGACGGTTTCCGCACTTCTCATGAAATTCAGAAAATAGAGGCTATCGACCAAAACGACCTCGCTCCCCTTATCGATAAGAATGCGCTTGCTGATTTCCGCAACCGTGCCCTCAATCCGGAGGCTCCCGTTGCACGCGGCATGGCGGAAAATCCCGATGTTTACTTCCAGCACCGTGAGGCTTGCAATCCTTACTACGATGCAGTGCCCGAGATTGTGGAGAGCTACATGAAGGAGGTTTCAAAGATCACCGGACGCAACTATGGGCTTTTTGATTATTACGGCGACCCCGAGGCTGACCGTGTGATCATCGCTATGGGCTCTGTTACTGAGTGCATCCGTGAGACTATCGATCATCTCCGCGCTCAGGGTCAGAAAGTCGGCCTTGTCAGCGTACACCTTTATCGTCCTTTCTCTGCCAAGCATTTCCTCGCAGCCGTGCCTGAAACTGCTAAGAGAATTGCTGTTCTTGACCGTACAAAAGAACCGGGAGCAAAGGGTGAACCTCTTTATCTTGATGTTGTCGATTGCTACTACGGCAAGGAGAATGCTCCTCTTATCGTCGGTGGCAGATTCGGTCTCAGTTCAAAGGATACTACTCCTTCTCAGATTGTTTCCGTATTCGATAATCTCGCTCTTCCGGAGCCGAAGAATGGTTTCACTCTCGGCATTGTTGATGATGTAACTTATCTTTCACTTCCTCTTCTTCCGGAGATCAGCGTCGGTGGAAAAGGTATGTTCCAGGCTAAGTTCTTCGGTCTTGGTGCTGACGGTACTGTAGGCGCAAACAAGAACTCGGTTAAGATCATCGGCGACAACACAGATAAATATTGCCAGGCTTACTTCTCTTACGATTCCAAGAAATCAGGCGGTTTCACTTGCTCTCACCTTCGTTTCGGCGACGAGCCTATCCGCTCCACATATTTGGTAACAACTCCTAATTTCGTTGCTTGCCACGTTCAGGCTTATCTCCACATGTATGACGTTACCCGTGGTCTTCAGCCTAACGGCACTTTCCTTCTCAATACTATCTGGGAGGGTGAGGAACTTGCAAAGAATCTTCCCAACAAGGTAAAGAAGCTTTTTGCTAAGAATAATATCACCGTATATTATATCAACGCATCCAAGATAGCACAGGAGATTGGTCTCGGCAACCGTACCAACACAATTCTTCAGAGTGCTTTCTTCCGCATCACTGAGGTGATTCCTGTTGATCTCGCTGTTGAACAGATGAAGAAATTCATCGTCAAGTCTTACGGCAAGAAGGGTGAGAATATCGTCAACATGAACTACGCCGCAGTAGATCGTGGTGGCGAATATAAGAAACTTGAGGTTGACCCGGCTTGGGCTGAACTTCCTGATGAGGAGCCTAAGAAGGCGGATGCACCTGAGTTTATAACAAACGTTGTATTCCCCATCAACGCTCAGGATGGCGACCTTCTCCCCGTATCAACATTTAAGGATGATGCCGACGGCACATGGGCACAAGGCACAGCCCGTTATGAGAAACGTGGCGTTGCTGCTTTCGTTCCTGAATGGAATCCTGAAAACTGTATCCAGTGTAACAAGTGTGCTTTCGTTTGTCCTCACGCTGCAATCCGTCCGTTCGTGCTTGATGCTGAGGAAATTGCAGCTGCTCCTTTCGGTGATGATCACAGCATACCGGCTATCGGCAAGATGTTCCCCGGCATGCGTTTCGTTCAGCAGGTTGACGTCCTTGACTGTCTCGGTTGCGGCAACTGTGTGGATGTATGTCCGGGCAAGAAGGGCAACAAGGCTCTTTCTATGAAGCATGAGGAAAGCCAGTTGGCACAGCAGGCAAACTGGGATTACTGTGTGGAGAAAGTGGCATCCAAGCAGAATCTTGTCGACATCAAGGCTAATGTCAAGAACAGCCAGTTTGCAACTCCGCTCTTCGAGTTCTCCGGAGCTTGCTCAGGTTGCGGTGAGACACCCTACGTTAAACTCATCACCCAGCTTTATGGCGATCACGAGGTAGTTGCAAATGCTACAGGTTGCTCCTCTATCTATTCCGGTTCTGTTCCCTCAACTCCGTATTGCACCAATGAGCAGGGACACGGTCCGGCATGGGCTAACTCACTGTTTGAGGATTTCTGCGAGTTTGGTCTCGGCATGAATATCGCATACGAGAAGATGCGTGCTCGCCTTGTTGCAGCTGCTGAGAATGTTCAGAAGTGTGATTGCTGTTCAGATGAACTCAAGGCTGCCGCTCAGGAATGGCTTGACAATCGTGAGGATGCTGCGCTTTCCCGCGAGAAAGGCCTTAATCTTCTTAATCTTGCAAACACTTGTGATTGCGCCGACTGCAAGGTGATAGCTGAAAACTCTCACTATCTCACCAAACGCAGCCAGTGGATTATCGGTGGCGACGGCGCAAGCTACGATATAGGTTTCGGTGGTCTTGACCACGTTATCGCTTCCGGCAAGAATGTAAATCTTCTCGTTCTTGATACAGAGGTTTACTCCAACACGGGCGGTCAGTCTTCTAAGGCTACTCCTATCGCTGCTATCGCTAAATTTGCTGCCGCAGGCAAACGTGTACGTAAGAAGGATCTGGGTCTGATAGCTACTACCTACGGCTATGTTTACGTAGCACAGGTTGCCATGGGTGCTGATAATGCTCAGACTCTTAAGGCAATCCGCGAAGCTGAGGCATACGACGGTCCTTCTCTGATTATTGCTTACGCTCCCTGTATCAACCACGGTATCAAAGCCGGCATGGGACGTGCTCAGGAAGAGGAGAAGAAGGCTGTAGAATGTGGCTACTGGCATCTCTGGCGTTATAATCCACAGCTTGAGGCTGAGGGCAAGAACCCGTTCTCTCTTGATAGCAAGGATCCCGATTGGGATAAGTTTGAAGACTTCCTGAAAGGCGAGGTTCGTTTCGCATCTCTGCTGAAGATGCAGCCTGAAGCAGCTGCCGAACTTTTCCAGGCTGCCAAGGATAACGCTCGCTGGCGCTACAACAACTATAAGCGCCTTTCTCAGCAGCAGTGGGGTGTTGACCCTGAGATGACTCCTGAAGAGGAAGCACTTCGCAAATAACAAAGTCAATTATTTAGAAGAATAAATTATCAAGAGGAGGTCGCTGAAATAAAATCAGCGACCTCCTTTTTAAATTCGATTATTTATGATAACTTTGTATAAACCTAATGAAAAATTTATGAACCAAGATATCAGATGGAAGCAGCGTCTTGATAATTATTGCAAGGCATTGGCAAGACTTGAAGAGGCATCAAAAATGCTTAAAGAGAATAATGATGTTTATCTCTATGATTTGGCAAGGGAGGGGCTGATTCAACGATTTGAATTTACCCATGAACTTTCCTGGAACCTAATAAAAGATTATTTAACCTATCAAGGAGTAAGCGTGGGTGGCTCACGGGATGCTTTCAGAGAGGGATTGAGAGTTGGATTAATTAAAGATAAGATGTGGATGGAAAGTATAAAAGCCAGGAACCTTACATCACATACTTATGATGAGGATATTACGGATGAAATATATCAAGATATTCTTGAGATATATTTACCTTTGATGATTGAATTAAGGGAGAAAATGCTTAATATTTTATCGGATGAGAAATATAGGGTTGACTGAAAATGAAATTGCTGAGGTTATCAGCTATATAAGCGAGAATCCAAAAATTAAGAAGGCGGTAGTTTATGGTTCTCGAGCCAAGGGGAACTATAAGACTTTTTCCGACGTTGACCTAACCTTGATGGGAGACAATCTTGATTATTCCGATTTGAGCAGGCTTGAAGACAAACTGTATTATTCTTATCTACCTTATATATTTGATATTTCAATTTTTGATAAACTTAAGAATACTAATCTCATTGATCATATCCAACGGCTGGGAGTTATAATATTCGATTCAGGGGAACAGCAGAAAAGGAGGTAACGGAAATTTTTCCGTTACCTCCTTCATTATCGTTCGATTCAATACTATATTCATCTAATCCAAATTTTACTGCTTTTGCAAATCCTGAGGTGAAGGTTATCCCCTCTGTCGGTTCTATAAGCATCGTGGGTGCCTCTGATTGGGATTTAGTAGAGGTTTTCGATCCGGCAGGGAAGAAATTGGAATCAACCTACTCAAAAGAAATCTCTCTATCTTCAGGAATTTATATCGTTAGAGTTGGAGGAACTACCTTTAAGGTTGTACTTTAAAATAATGTAGCGACTTATCAAAATTAAGACCCATACTTATTTCGCAATGCTTGGAAAGTTTCGTAATGCTTGGGAGGGGATTGCTCCGCAATCCCGCTTCGTCAGTAAATATGTTGATTAAAAGGAGTTTCCTTATTATTGCATAGCGGGATTGCGGAGCAATCCCCTCCCAAGCATTACGAAA
>CAMWSM010000065.1 GCA_947176915.1 uncultured Porphyromonadaceae bacterium
TGGGGAAATACTATGTATGGACTATGACAAAGAAAACTTAAACGCAATATCTATATTTATTTCTTCATCAATTTCAGTAACTACAATTTTATCCAGCACCTCTGCTATCGTTTCTCTGTCCAGCTTCTCTATCCTTTTATGCTTTATCAACGTCTTGATCCATTTGTTCATTTCCTCGTTTTTTTCGTTCGTTTCTTCTTTTATTGCGTTTATTTGCCCTAAAATAAGTGACTCTTCCTCTTCGTAATCAGACTTGTACTGAAGGTATTCCTTTTTTGTCAAAATTCCCTCCTTATAGTCCTCGTAAAGAGACTTTTTTATTTTCCTGTATTTCTCAAGGGAGATTTCGAATTTTTTTAGGTCAAAATCCCTATTTTTTATATTTTCTGATGAGTTGTCATATATTATGTCGCCAGCTTTCTGAATCTGCTCGTTGAGTTTGACTAAAACAAGTTTTTCCAACAAATCAATTTTTACAGAATTTCTTTTACAGGTCTTTTCTCCGTACCTTTTGTATGTTCCACATATATATGTTGTAACAGTCTTTGTTTTGTATTTATTTGTAATTTTACTCATTGCCCTGCCACAGTTACCGCAGAAAATATATCCGGCAAACAAGCCTACATTTTGATCAAAATCAATCTGCCTGGTGTTTCTTGTTAATAATTCCTGTGTTATATCCCACTGCTCTTTAGGTATTATAGGTTCATGTGTTCCATCTATGGCAATCCAGCTATCTTTATCATTTTTTCTTGCTTTTCCTCTTACAGTTTTTCTTATACTTTTGTTCTGAATCATGTTTCCTATATACATTTCGTTTTTCAGAATATTGTGTATTGTGCTGTAACTCCAATATTTTGTTAATTCAAGCTTTTGACCGTTCGTGTAATTCATTCCATTTAATTTTTTGTATTCAGAAGGGCAAGGTATGTTTCTTCCGTTTAATTCTCTTGCAATTGACACCTTTCCCATTCCGCTATTGTACAAAGAAAAGATTTCCCTTACTATCTGGGCTGCAGGTTCGTCAATCAGGAGCCTGTGTCTATCTTTCGGATCTTTTATATATCCATAGGAAGCAAACGCGCCAACAAATTTCCCCTCTTTTTGTAAAGATCGGAAAGAGCTTTTGACTTTTTTACTGATATCTTTACTATACTGTGCATTGAAAATATTTTTGATCGGCATAATAAAATCATCATTATACGTTGCGCTGGCAGTGTCATAGCCATCATTTATAGCGATAAATCTAATGTCGTTTATTGGGAAATATTTTTCTAGGTATTCTCCGACGCCAATATAATCCCTTCCAAACCTCGACAAATCTTTTACAATAACGCAATTTATCGCGCCTTTATCAATCAAACGTATCATTTCTTGAAATTTTGGTCTTTTGAAATTAGTTCCTGTATATCCATCATCAACAAATTCCCCTACAACTTCACCGTCTTTTATATTTCTTTGAATATACTCAGATGTAAGAAGCCTTTGAGAAGATATGCTATCGCTTTCGTCTTTGTCCCCATCTTCTTTTGACAACCTTAAATATATTGCAATTTTCCACACATTATCCATTGGTTTCGTCCTTTCTGTATCTTAATCAAGAGTGTAATGCAAAAATCAAAAAAGATCAATAAAAAATACTACCATTAGGCAGTATTTTTTTTGTGATCTGTATTCTTTGCTTTTTTATGGGATTCTATTAGGTTTTTAATAGTTTCTTCAATTGTTTTCTCTTTTGTGCTCGAATATGTAACATTTATTTTTTTATTCAATTAAGCAACACCTCCATAATAATTAAATGCTTTATTTCATTGTTTAATGACAACTATACATTCTCGAATTGTTATTTATTAAAGAAGCGATGAATTCATACTTCCTTGCTTTTTCTTTCATAGCTTCAAATTCCTGCGGCTCCATGAAATATATTGCTTAATTTATATTTCCAATAACTTCTCTGATATTAACTGTACTGCCATATCAATTCTCCTTTTCTTTCTTATATCTTTTCGCCCCTGCATTCGCTTTCTTCGTCTGCTCACGGTTGAAATCAGCTACCTTTATACGGTCATACTGCGGTTGCAGGTCGTTAGCTTTGCAGAAATCGTTATATGATCCGTTTTGCTGTGTCCATTTGAACGATAATTTGTCATAATCCATCTGCAAAATCTCTTTCACGTCAGTTTCCGAAACAAGGTTGATCTGCTCCTGCTTTTCAATCAGCTTCCGCTTTGTCGCCCTGATAGACCGTTCCATAGCACGCTGTTTCTGTTGGAGTTCGTAACGCTTGCGGTTTTCCTCGGAGTCTATTTTCAAATTTCCGTTTTCGTCCACATACGGATTTCTAAGGCGTATATCCCAGGGCTTGTGTGAGTGCCGGCAGTTATATCCATGCAAGCCAAGAGGATTAACAACGGTCCCTTGTCCGGTGTTTGGGTCCACATCATAACCGGTCCTTTCCAGTAAATTATGGTATTCCGGACTGGTCCCACGGATTTTATATACTTTCCCTTGCCAGTTGTCATGTCCGGCAAGTTCCGGCTGCCCTTTTCCTTGCACTCTTGCCCCCAAATGCGCCGATACAAGCACATATTCGCTCTGCGCTTCAACTATGTACTGATTAGTTACTTGCGCCGCCGTCTGATTCATTGACGTAACAACGCACATTCTAACCGCCGCTTCAAGTGTCCGCTTTGCTCCTGTCGGATATGATACCTCAATTCCCCGTCCTGCATACCTATCCAAAATATCGCACACCGCCGCAGAATAGCTTTGCACGCCTGCCGCAACCCTCAAATCAGCTTCATCAAGCATATTGATAAGGTCATTTCCTGCCTGCTTCATGGTTGTGCGTGTGAGGTTTGTTAACTCTCCTAAGCTCTTTTTATACTCTGCGTCCATAACCCGTATCACAGCGGCATTTTCAAGCGGATTGGATAATTCTATGCCTAACTGCTTTAACGTGGCTGTATCGTCCTCCCATGAGGTCAGAACGGCATCCTGCAAAAGCGCACGGAGTTCTTTTCTTGTCATCCCTGTCAGCTTCCGCAATTTCTGCTCAATCGCCGCTTGACTTTCGCCCATCTGCTTTAATTTCCAGATAAGGCGGTCAGAGGTTGCGGTCATTTCTCCTGCGGAGAGTAGACGGTGCGTGATGTCTTTGAGGATAAAGTCCTCTAATTGGCGGTATAATTCAAGTAGTCGGTCTTCTTTGTTGGTGAAGTAGTCGGGCGGGAGCATTACTGCGCCCCCATTGAGCCGAAATTGCTCATAGGATAATCGTGCTTATGGCTATTCGCAAAGTGTTTCAGCAAACAACCACCGTTTTCTGTGGAAAACTCGCACTTTCCGCAATTAAATACAAGGTCGTTTTTCTTTTCTGTTTCAGCGCAATTCATGCACCAATTCTTTGTAAAAATATCCAATCCATGAACCGCTTCTTTTATGTTGTCTCTGTTTTTAATATCAATTTTAGGCATTTTCTACTCCTTTCCTGCTGTCCTCTTGACAAGCCTTAGCCAATCATCTTTATGCTGTTCTTTGGCTTTCTCAAACCAATGGTCGCCCGTTCCCTCTGTGTGGTATGTAATTTTTCTTCCTGTTGGGCGTTTGTCATCTGGAGACCAAAACCCAATTAAATTTCCATCTGAATCATATTCTGGAATATTAGGTCCGTACACAATCCCCTCATACATGTAATGAGCGTATGGTGTATTATACATTATTTCTCCGCCATAAATTCCTTTTGGGTATTCAACTTTGCTTCTTAGCGCCCCGTTTTGAAACGGAACGAGCGGCTCGCAATCTTCTACTACCTGCTCATTCAACAGCTTTTGGGCTTCTTTCAGATTGCGGTCAAGCCTGTCAGTATTCAGTTGTATGTCAACATTGCCAACATGGGTTTTAATCCTCATATCACACCAATTTTCTGCCGCAATAAGGGCAAAAAGAAATATTATCTACTGAATGTCTGATACCGTCATCAGACGGAACTTCAATACTGAAATCCTTTGTAAAAAGCAAATAAGGCTTTTCAATATCAAAATCTTCTTCTGTTTTTATGTCTTTGCAAAATTTACACATATTTTTTCTCCTATCAATTTTTAAAATCCAATGATACAATATCCGTCCATCAGTCCATATTCCGGCACATTCCGCAGAACATAAGTTACTGTTCTCAATGCAAACATGCCTGTATATCCTGTTTCCGGCTCCCATTCTTCAAGTACCAATTCGTCACCGACTTGTATATCATCTTCATCTTTCCGCAATTCAAAATTCTTGTTTCCGCTCCATACCTCTTTGAGATATTTTGGAAGTATTTTCTTTCTGACCTGCTTCATTTTTTACTCCTCTCCAAATAGGCTACTATTTTGCTCATTCTCGCTCTTGGCTTCTCTCTGCATGATACATCTTTTGCAAATATCACATATTTCTGTAGCGGTTGTGCAATTAATAATCTTTTCACAACTGCAAGGCATATTATTCTTCATCAAACAATCCTCCCTTTTTTTTCTGTTCTGCCTGTGCTTCGGCAACCATCTTTTTTGCTTCATCTTCTGCCATTCCCTCAAAATTAGAGAAGTAAATGTATGCTGGAACATAGCCTTGATTCACATACTGATACCACGAAGCCTTATCCTCTGCATAGTTGTAAAGGATATTTCCAAAGTCAAAGGTTGCTTCATTAATCAGCGAATCCCAATCCTCCGCAGGAAGTGTGGTGTATCTGTCAGCAAAGACATTTAGCGCATAGAACAAATCTTCAAGACACGATTGCAGCGCATCACGGATATTCTTAATTGTCCGTATCGTTTCTTGATCGTCCGCTTCTACCTGAGTGGCGGTCATCATGCCTGTTTTTTCGTCCAGCACGAAGAATCCTTGTGAGAATCCGCATTTCATGGAAATCATGGCAAGAATGGAGTTGATATCTGCGATCCTGTCCGCCGTAAGTAGTGTTGACACATGCTCATGGATTTGGTTCTCTCCATCACCACCACCCATTTGCATACCACGTACCCAACGAGGCAGCTTGATATTGTGCATATCCGCATATCTGATAACCGATTCCGGCAAAAATGTAATATGCTTACTGTCCTGCACTTCTCCGCTTTTCCTGCCCCATGCCACATCAAGGTCTTTCAACTCTTTCAAGCAGTTATGCCAAATCGGAACGCCTAACGGACTGGTACGGTCCAAGCGGTTCGGGGCAGGATTCTTGAAGTAAGAGAATAAAGGCTTTTTGACATTCTGTAATACAATATCCTCTTCCAGATACGCCCAGTCTGGTACTTCTGATAGACTGCAAGGCTTACCAATACCCATAGTGCCAGTAGATTTGTATGCATAGTTGGTAATACGATATAAACGAATATCACCTATATTCTCAAACCTGTGCCATTCAAGGCGTGTGTAGTAGTAATTTCCTACTTTCTTTTGGTCTTGGAACACGCACCCTAAGATATTCCCGTTGCTGTCAACATCAGTCGGCGCAAAGTTCCCCGGCTCCACATAGTCCACATTCTTGCCATTTGGCTTGAACATCAGCCCTGCATTACCCAATGCTTCAGATACTTTATCATGGAGCACTTGCAACACATAATCCGCTGATTCCTGCAATAGTTTTCCTCTCGGCGTGTCTGGCATCTTGATTTTAGCGTCCAATGTCACAAGTCCTGCGGTTACATCATCAATAAATCCTGCAAAATTGATACTCTCAATATCATCCTCCACATCTTCCCAATCGGGGTGTCCAGATGTAATACGGTAAAACTTGTCTATGTAATTCTCCATTTCAGAGGACAGCAGAATATCCGCGTTAAACCGTTCCTCAATCTCTTTCTTAAACAATTTGCTCCACACCGCCTTTATCCATGATATTATGCCCATTTAGTCAACTCCTGCTATCTGTAAGAAAAGAATAGTCCGCACTTCTCACACTTATAAATTCCTTCATCAACTTTCAAACCCAAATTAGCGCCCTCGTAACCACCTGTTTGCTCTCCGCAATGCGGACATTTTTTATAATATCCGTCATGCCCACAGCCAAAACTGCCCGTTGCAGGTTGTATGTATACATATTTTCTCTTAAATCTCGCATACTCAATAGCGGCAATCTCCTTTTCGGCTTCTCTTTTCTTTGCAAGTGCCGCGTTATACCGATCTTTCTCAGTTTCATATGCTCTGCATTCTTCCTCTGTTTCAAATCTTGTTCCGTCTGTTGCTTTGTAATATGTTTCTGTCTGCTTTTCCAATTTTTAACCCTCCATTTTCATAAACTGTTCAAATGCTTTCCGGCACTTTCCGCAAAGATGAATAGTCTCGTTTTTCTTGTTGTAACCTCTGACGATTTCAGCCGATACAACCTCTGGAAGTTCATCCAAAACAGGCTCTTGGTTGAAGATATAACCATATTTTTCACTGGATATCATCTGCATATATTCAGGTGTTTTGTAACGCCTCAATACGTGCTGTGCAAATCCGCTCCATGCGTGAATATCTTCTTTTATTTCATCTCCGCACCTGTCGCAAGTGTACCATTCCTTTTCGTGTTTCATTCTAAATCACCCACCTATTCAACATTCTTGCAACGCCCCATATATAATACCTTGTCAAGTCCATATGGTGGTCGTTCTCTTTTATCACTTCATCATCATTCTTATCGTCCCATGCGTAGCCTTCAAACTCTTTCAAGGTTTCAATACAACTTTCGTGTATTTTAAGAAGCCCCATATTCAGATACTTTGTTACTTCCTGTATTCCATTCAATACATCATTGTCCGCGCCCTTGACGATGAACTTTGCATATTTCTTTATTGTTTCTATGAATCCTGCTGCAGACGGGTCAACAAGTATATACTCAATAGGCAGATTTCCAATAGTATCACACATCTGCTTGTAATACTTCTCGTTGTCCACACGGTTCTCCGTTCCCCCTTTATGGTGGAACTCCTTTATCATCGTGGACTTTCTACCGTCAAACTCAAATATCCCGATTGCAAACGGATTGACTGTACCGTAGTCAATAGATACATAATACTGGCTGTTCCTGTGATACTGTATCTCGCCTTTAACAACGTGCTTTTCTCGGATGAACATGGGATATACTAAACCCTCTGCCAGTGCCCATTCTCCTAATATGTAACGCTTGTAATAGACACTTCCTGCGTATTCCTTGCAAAGGCTGTCAACAAAGGCTTTATCCAAGAATGGATTATCAAAGAGCGTGTACTTCTGGCAGTATATGTCTAAATCCTCACTGTCAAGAAACTCTTTCAGCCAGTGATTGGGCCCCTGTGGGTTTAATGCTCCGTCAAAGCAGGAATAAGGCTTGTCGAGACGGGATTTCAGCATTTCAAAGACTTCTTCGTTCCAGTCTGCAACCTCATCACCATACACATACTTGATTGATGATCCGCGGAGCTTTGATACTTGACTTACCTTTTCTGCTCCAAGGCAGTACACCTTTTCTCCGAACAGATAGCAGATGTTTGAACTGCTGATACTGCCTACTAAATCATTCCCCCAGATGTTGCGCATGGGTTCCAAGATGTTTCTTTCAATGGTGGACTTTGTAACTCCAAGAATGACCGCAAGTCCAGGCTTTCCTATCCTTGCCCTTATCCGCTTTGGGATAACATAATAGTCCATGTATGTCTTTCCGCTACGTGTCGCTCCGGTCTTAAAATTCCACCTTCGATTGGCATTGTCAAAAAATTCTCTCTGTTTTACGCTGAATGGCATTAAATAACACCGCCAATCTCTTTTAGAACTTCGTCCAGTTTGGCAAGAGCATCTTTCTTTCCGTCATCTGACTTATCATATCGCTTCATCAGTTCGCGCCCTGCGGATAGCCTGTCAGAGAGTGCAGCGTCCATGTCAAATTGGTCTTTGACTTCTCCACGCATGACGGAGGAAAAGAACTGTAGCACCTCTGACACATCGGCTATTCGACTACATTCTATCTGTTTTTGACGTTCGGCTATATAGGCAGAAATCTGAGGTTTTCTGAGGTTCTCTGCTCCTGTTGCGTATGCCGCCTTTTGCTTATATCCTGCCTTTTTAGCCGCTTCTGTTGCGTTTCCGCACTTCAAATATTCATCAGCAAATGCCTTTTGCTTTGGCGTTAGTTCTCTCATTTAATCACCGTCCATGTTATCACCGCTTTCATTCAGCTTTTCTTTCAAACTCACAATTTCTCGGATTTCCACAATCAAGAAACCTCGGAAGAATAATTTTTCCACTGCTGCCGCAGAAATATATCTTTTGCGTTTTCCCTTGTTTCTCAATTAGATTCGAACAATTCAAACAACATTTTTTCTGTTCTCTTTCCTCAAACATATGTAACGGAGTTCTCATTTCTTACCTCTTCCCATTTCCCAACAAACCACTTCAACAATTCAACCTGGCTACAGCTATTCAGCAGTTCTACATCTTTTTTTGACATTTCGCCATTCTTTTTACGGTATGTCTGTTTCTCTGTAATGCGATATCCTGTGATTAAGCGGTTCTGCTGTTCGCTGTAGAATTGATATGTGCCTATCTTATAGATATGTCCATGTTGTATTAAGGCTTTTTGTAATTTGTTGATAGTATGTCTGATATTCATGTGTTATAGCTGCCACGCTCAACATAATCTGCAATTATTTTCTTTTTCTTCGCATCTGTCAGTCTGGCAGTCAATCACCTCACCTCGATCTGTAAATAATTTCTTCGTGTCAATCATTCATTATCTCTTTATCAGTTCCTTTTTTTGATATCAATACAATTTTCCACAAAACATAGGATAAGGAGAATAATACACAGGTTACGTATTACGTGTTGCAACCAGTTTTAAATTTTCCTCTTTTAACCTGTTAATCTCCAAGTCAATGTGCATCTTCAACTTGATTTCTTCGGATGGCTCTTGGTTCAAATCGTAATATTCCCTCAGAAGTTCGTTCTCTTTTTTAACCTTGCAGTTTCCTGAACTTCTTTCAATAAATCTTCCGAATATTTTAATTTCTCGGAAGAAATTTTACGTTGCAAAGAATCTTTATCAAAATTCAAATCACTTATTTTATTTTTGTAATCCTCTATTTCATCAGATAAAATCTTTCGTGCAATGTTTTTGATAAATCCCATCTTTCCTACCTTTCCTTATTCAATAAATCCCCTAATGATATTGTACAGGGTTTTTAGGGGGTTGTTGTACCAAAGTTGTCACTCGCACATCATTCCAAACAATTTCGGGTGCATTTCTGCTAATTTTGTCAGTAAATCCTTGTTGTGATGAACCATTCTTCCGTAAGATATTTCGTATGGTCTTTCAATCTCACAATTCGGATTACCTACTTCAATCAGCAGATAACTTCCAGACCTTTTCCTCAAAGTTATACAGAACTCAAATTCTCCGTACTTCTGCCAATCTCCGTTGTTTCGGTAATAATAGCACTCAACCCGATTCCAATTTGTGCTATCTCCGTCAATCTGATATGTGTTTGACGTGTCCTTTCTCCTGCGGTCAAGTTTCCTTGCACCAATTTCATGCATATATCTCTCAAAGAGATTTGCTAAGTCCTTTGCGTCTTTGGTTCTGTAATAATTCTCTAATATTCCCTCAATATTTTTCATTTCCCTATCCTCCTAATCTCTTTGTCAAAAATACTGTAAAAATATCTCCGCCATCCATAAAAGTCACTCCGTCCGCAAGGCATCCGCTCAATTTCTCTCAATTCCCAAAGCCTTTGTAATCCCTCATAAGACAAGTTTTTCTCTATCGACAACAAAATGTACCTTGCCAAGTCTTCATTCGCTCTATGAGCCGCCTGTGAAGCGAGAGAGGAATATCTGCCAGACTGTATGTATTCGGTTAACTGCTTGTACCGCTCTTTTGATATGCCGTAGTAGTCCCATGAGTGGCGTGGTGCTTTCTGATACTTTGGCTCTGGCGGTTCTTCTGTCTTTCCCCATTGTTCAGCCATAGCCTTTGCAATGCCTGGGAATGTCTTACTCCGGAGTTTTGACCGCTCTTTTGATTCCAAATGCAATGTTTCCATGTGCCAGTTGCTTTCAATCGCCCCGGACGCACATTTTATAATCTTAGGCTCTGCAATTTCAGTCGGTTGTAGGTTTGGAAGTCCTTTCAGCCACAGACACGTTGTCTTTCTCTCTGTATGTCCAAACTCATAAGGCTGTATAATACAATCCGGCTTTCGATATTCCGTACTCATAACACCTACTGGATTTTCAACAGCTATTTTCTCGCAATCTGCATTTACAAACTGCATAAAGAATTTAATCGCTCGCTCCCGGTCTTTATATCTCTGTACCGCCTTATCTCCATACCGCTCCACATTAAACCACCGATTCCCGGTCACTGTCAGATATGTACACGGTGGAAAAGCTATAATCATATCCCATTTACCATCAATTCTGTGTTCTATCCCGTCAACGGTCTTAAAACTGCAATTACCATTCAACAAAGAAAGTACATCTCCTTGTATGTGCCATTCCGGGTGTCTGCCGGAGCATGGTTCAATGTCACAGGAGTAGGATTCATGTCCTAATCTCCGGAACTCAATACAAACTCTCTGGCTTTCCTCACAAGCTACCAGTACGCGCATATTTCCTTTAGGCTCAGTGTCAAAAATGCTCAACTGCCTAAAACCACTGTACCTTTTGCACTCTTTAATTTTCCCTTTACATCCAAGGCACTTGCAGGATTTTATGCAGGTGCGACATAGACAGTTTCGGCATTTTCGCATGGTATCACCTCTGTAATTCAGTCAATGCGGATTCTGCTTCTTCTTTGGTGAGAAAAACAGTTTTTCCAAAATCTTGCAACATACTTAATTCAAATTTAGATTCTGTTATTTCTTCATATCCGCAAAACTCTCCAAATTTGCAAGTGCATTTTTCGTTTATGTCCGGTCTTTCTGTCTCGCATGATTCACAGTCAGATTCATCAATTCTGTAAACAGTATCTCCCACCGCGCAAGGAAGTTTCAGCAGTTTTCCTTGTTCCTCTAAGTCCTCATACTCTTTTATCCGCTCATATGCTTCCTGTAACAAATTCCTACAGGTAAGAACACTCTTTGCTTCAAAGTGTTTACATTCTTCGCAACCGCTGTTATCTAAGCAATGTTTTAACTCATCTGATAATCTATCCATTTTCCTTGTCCCTTCTTTTTCTGCACCACTGCGGACTGTTTGAGACTTTCTGCTCAATCAGACGCATTTTGTCAATGCATAATCTCCGATACCCGTCCTGCTTCTCCTTTTCTACCAGTATGCAACTTTCGCATTCGTCACAGCAGAGAAGATTTGCTTTTACCCTAGACCCGTAATCGCGTTATTTTTGGCGGTAGAGTGTCGGATTGACTGCGTATCTTCTTCGCTTAAGTAAAGTATGTATGTCTTTGCTATCTTTTTCGCAGTCCGGATTTTTGCAGATCATGAAGTTCGGGTATTCACAATCTTTTTTAACTCTCTGCACAATCTAACCCTTTTCTCAGTAACCGTTTTTCCAGTTCGCTTAGTTCTTCGGAGTTAGATTCCCTCTGCTCAAAATTATTAAAACTGTTCTTCGGATTTTTCGGTGCAGGCTTCTTGTATTTCCCTGGAAGATATTTCTCAAACACAAACTCTTTCAAGAAATTCTCAGCGTTCTTGATGTACCTTTCTGGTGTTTCCAACATCCTGCAAGCCTCTGCGTAGTTCTTGGCACACTCAATCAGCTCATCCTCGGTTATTTTCCCAGCCAGCAACAAAGAAGCGTACTCACGCTCTGTCAAAAACCGATTACAATCTTTCGGATATGCATCTAAAAATTCCTCAAAACGGCGCACTTCTCCCACATCATTCGCGCGCGCATCTCCGTTTCTCGAATACGATTCTCGATTCTCGTATTTCGATTCTCGATTACGGGGACATTTGATATCATCTGATATCAAATGATTACATGTGGTTTCAGATGATATATTTTGATTTAAAAATCCAGTGTCTGACCAACCAGGACTTCGATTTTCTACTTCCTCTTCCGGAGAAGGATATTTACTACTCTTTGCACGTATCTGTTGATGGCAGTTCCATGTAGTCAGCTGCAAGTACGATCTTCCTCGGACTTCATATCCTCTGACCAAGCCTACAGTCGATAACTTATCAATCGCCTCAGATATATGTTTTTTTGTGATATCATCCTTGAGGGGAAAACAGGCTCCTTTTATAACAGCTGGTCTCCCGTCAAATCTCCCGTAATCATCACAGACAACAATAAGTCTGTAAAATAAAACCTCTTCGAACCAAGAAAGGGAATCTATAGAATCACTCCGACAAATAGATTCTTTTATAATTCTATTAGGCATTCCTGATATCTCCTGCATACATATTCATAAAATCTTCCAGCCGCAGCGTGACAAGCCATCCTTTATAGTTTTTCCGATGGAATACCGCGAGTGTTTCGTTTTCTCTTGTATCATTTACAGATTGATCCATAGCGTCATACAGATTCAGTTTCTCAACCCGTTTGCACTCAATATGTATCCTAGGAAGAACTACTACATCAGCATCACCGTTTGCGCCACTGTACTGCTGTCCTCTGCGGCAATCATAACCATATTCCCTGAGTTTTGCGGCAAGCTCACGCTCCCCTGCAGATCCTTTGTTTCTACTGTTCGCTGTTCAAATTCCTCCTTTCCGGCGGTAACGGAGACCACTCGTCACCGCCTGTCCGTGATATATTGCGTTAATAGTTACCTAATTAAGTATTTTATTAATTTTAAAATTCTACATCCTATTCTTCTGGAGTTGGCGCTTCCGCAAACATACATCCGGTTCCTTTGTCATAAAAACAGCATCCATCCGTACATATTTTAAAACTTCCACAATATTCCTGAATTGTCTTAATTGCTTCATTTAAATTATCCATTTTATACCTCTAAAATTTGTTATATTTTTTGTATCTGCAGCCGATACTCCGTCCTCTCTGGCACCATATAAGACTTCTTCTGAATACATTTTCTCTGCACCAGATAATCTCCAGTAATGACCTTTTCGCGCTCTCCGACCTTGCTTTTTATAGCACTGTCAACCTCTGCATATTGGTCAGCATACTTCTTTAAGTCGTATTTTTGATTGATAAGGTCATTCAGTTCGCCGTCCAGTTCAACATCCGGCTCGATAGCCCTGTGTATGCCGCAGATATGAGCCAGTTTACACCCGTCACACATAGCCATATCTTCTACCGCATCAGGCTCTTTTTTATACTCTATCGCCTTGTAAATGCGCTCTGCTTTTTTTAAAAGACCGTCCGCCATGTCCCAGTCAAAATCCATGCGTATCATCTTGGTTTCACCTGTCAATTTATTCGTAAGAGCAAAAAAACCGTACATCTTGGCAAAATGATATAAATAAACTAACAGCTGTGCCGGGTATTGCCGGATGTAATACCGTTTTGAGTGCAAAAAATCCTCAACCGTATTCAGTTTGCTAAACTCAAATGGAGAGATACCCTTTACTTCGACCGGAATAAGCTCCCCGTTCTCGTCCTTGATACGCAAATCCTCTCTGCCAGTAATAAGTGGATCATTGATCTGGAAACTCCACTGTGTAGGTGTTATAACCTCATATCCTGCTTCTTTCAGATTGTTAATTGTGTGGGTTTCCAGTGTATTTCCAAGGTCAAACACATTCTGTAAACCTACATCATGTGGCTGTTGTTCTTCCCATCTGGTAAGTAGCAGATATAAAAACCGCTCACACGGATGTCCTATATTGGAAGCTCTTAGATTCCGGCATGGATATACTTTAATCTTCTTCTGCTTTGCAGCCGCAATCCTCTCATTAATTTCCTGTGCTGTCACCAGATTCACCTCCAGACGATGCCACTTTCTGGCAATCCATGCAGTACATGTGACCTTCAAATTTACTCTGCGAATAGGATGCAACTTTCTGACTAATAGAAGCACCGCACTTCTCACACTTTAAAACGGATTCTGTCTTTGAAGTTCCGCCCTTGCTGCCTTCTTTAAATGTATATCCGCTGATTTTGTTTGTATCTAACCCGGCATCCGCAAGAGTTTTTACATCAATGCCACGCAACCCCGGTATGATCCGCTTGATTCCGTTATTGATACAGTTGGTATACGCCGCCTGTCGCACGTTTCTTTCAGAAATTTCATCAACAGCCTTTCTTTTGTCCGGTTTTCCACCGAAAAAGTCGTCTTTCATACTCCGACTACCCTCACACTCAATAAACTGTCCACGCATTCCAAAACGCCCTTTATACGTGAATGTTTTATAACCCTCTGGATCACACTCAATCTTAGGGTTTTCAATCTGCCAGCTGATTCCGAAAAGACGCGCCACCTTTGTCGCACCGGATTCCTGCAAATACGGCTTGCCGCCGATCAGAGTCCAGTCATGCTCAGATGTGATCTTAAGCGCCGCCTGCATGATCTTATTCATAGCAGTGATCATCTTGTCCGCTTTATCAGCAAGATACATAATATTGTCTGCAGATGTGTCAAGCAATCCTGTGTTCTGATTGCTTGCGTCCATAACCTGCATAGGTTCCATAATTTCAATACTTGTGTTTTCTGATCCCATATTTCCCTAATCCTCCTTAATCCAATTTACAGAATAAAACCATTCCACTACCATTTCCCTGAATTCCTGTTTTAAATCCTCGTCCTGAGAAACCCTTTCCAAAGCGTATTCATACGCATCTTCCTCGGAAACAAAGACTCCAGTCCTTATTTCTTCGTAACCTGGTCCATTTAGTTTTTCTTCAACTTCTGGAGATATCTCTAAAAAACTCCATGCAGAATCCATGACCATATGGTTTTCGAGCTCTTTAATCACACAATCTTCCTTTCAATTTAAATTCGAGTTGAGAAGAATCTGTATTTATCATTTTCGCCAAAGATTCTTTTTTCGTTTCTTTTTGCTTCTCGTCCTCAATGCAATCCAAACATATACCTCCAATTACGTCTCCGGCGTCGCAATTACCGCCGCAGCATTCACAGACCACCATTTTTATCACCTTCTTTCAACTCTTCTATATTTCACTCCGAATTCGACCGTCTCCCGGTGAGATTCAAAGTAAATATCAATATGTTTCCCTTTTACTTTGCCGCCACAATCTTCTGCCACAAACTCCCCAATTCCTTCGATGTATACCGTTGTTCCATATGAAATTACATCAGGGTCAACTGCTATTGTTCTGCCCATTTTTGCTGTAATGCCAGTAGAAGTGTTATTTCCATATCCCTCTGAACATTCCTCGCACGGGCAGTAAGCAGTTATCTTAAACTCTCCGAGAAAAACAGAATCTGCTTTCTTTTCCTGTTTGCTCTTTGATGTCGACATAGGTTCCGGGCTGTGATCCGTAGAAGGTAAAGGTGTGATACGTTTTGATTCATAATCAACAACCCGGACTTTTGTCGTTTTAAGATTTGAAGAATTATCGCTAATTGGTAAGGCGACGCAAAAAGCATTTATGTGAAACATTGCAAACAAAAGCAATATAATCACCAGTGTTATTAATTTTCTGATATAATCACTCCTTGATAGTTAATACATTCCTATTCAGTATTTGCGATACTAAATAGGTCTTTTTACTTCTTTTTGTTATTGTCATATATTGCATAGATAAACAGCAATGCTATTTCCACAAGAATAGTAAAACCTATTCCACAAACAAACTCTGGTATATACATCTTGTCCTCCTTGAATTTACTTCCATTATCTCCTATACTGTAAGTACCAGACCACCATCTGGAATACGAAAGAAAGGAGATGCACAATGAAAGATTTTTAAGATTTTAAAGCCTATATGCGTGAACATGGTCAAGAAGTTCACGAAGATATTGTCCAATCAGCCGTCAAATTCATAGAAGAAAATGACCACTCCGATGACCCCGGAATGAAAAACGAAGATTACCGCCGAGCATGGGTCGAAATTGGCTTTATGAGATTGATTGAGCAATATCATAAATGGCTTAATAATAGTTAAAACAGTGAGTTCCAACTTTTTTTGAAATTTCAAAAAGTCCTTCTCCATCAATGGTTGCAGAGATAAATTGCGAAGGATAATCGACCTTATTTATACTCTCCTTGTCCACTGTGGAGCGTTCAGCGATTGCCTTCGCGGTTTCTGCTGCCTGACACAGTTCATGTACTGTCAACCCTTCCTCTGCTGCAAGATTTACAATCTTCTTAGCAAAAGACTCTGTTTTTTCTAAAAAATATTTGTGATCCACCTTTCTCGCCTCCCTTCATATCAACACTACGAAATAAGTTTCTCAATACTCAACCCTAAATAATCCGCTAAGTATGGCTTAGTGTTTACGTTGCCCTATTCGGTATTTACGGTACTGAATAGAACGTTTTAAATTGTCCACATCTTTATAAATAATACGATAAGCGCTATTATGCATCCTGCTAGTGCAGGAACTCCACCGATCAACATAAGGACAATATTATTTGTTATCCTTCCGGCAAAAAGGAGAACAGTGCATATAATAAGTAACGTTATAAGTATCTTGATTATCAAAAATCCTAAATCCTCCAAGTCTACCTCCTATCTATGTCACTGCTGCGAAATAAGTTTATCGATACTCGTTCCCAGATAATCCGCTACCTTCTTAACTTTCCAAATCCCCGGCTCGTTTTTCTTCCACTTTCTTATACTGCTTTGCGGAAACCTGAGGTCTTTTTCTAAAGTTGTAATAGGTACGCCTTTTTCTTTGCACGCCGACTTGATTCTTTCGTAAAGATTTCTATTATTGTTCATGGCGCCCCCTCCTCACCAATTAAGTCACCGTCTGCAACTGTCTACCATTTTCTTCTGTTTCCTTATCCATATCCTGTCGCGCTGCTAAAAGCCTTGCACCGCTGTCAATCAACAAAAGGCTGCGCTCGTCCAACTGCATAAGGATTCTGATTGTATCAGAAATATCCTGCCTTGCTGCTTTTGCCATAAGTAACACCTCCTTTAAAAATTATTGATTTTGTGCTATCCTTTCTCTAAGTGTTTTCACGCCAAATACTAAAGAAAGGAGTAGCACATGAGCGGAATTGACGATTTAAAAAACTTTCCAATTCCCGAAATAGCCAAAGGAACAATTATTCCAGACGGAATAAAAATGCAACAAATCAAAGAAGCAAGAGAAAAAGAAGCTTTGCGCCAACAAAGAAAACATGATTTCTTGATTGCTACTTATGGAATTGTTGGTGGAATTATTTCAGGAGTGGCATCTTCCCTTATAGTCCTTTACATACAAGGACTGTTGTAATAATCGCCGATATGGAACCGGACAGTATTGACATGAGTACTACCAGTATTCTAAATAGTGTTCGGTTTTTCATTTCGTTCCCCTTATTTGTTGATTATACAACTATTATACGATTAGCAATCTACATTGTCAAGAATATTTTTGTTGACTGCTCAACTTTTTTTTGATACAATTTGTTGCAAGGAGGTGTGGGAAGTGAAAGATAGGATAAAAAAAATAAGAAAAGAAGCAAATATGACTCAAGAAAAATTTGCAGAAAAGCTCGGTCTAAAAAGACAGACGATTGCCACATATGAAACCGGAAGAAGCGAACCTATGGACAATATTATCGTTTCTATTTGTAGGGAATTTAATGTTAACAAAGAATGGCTATTGACTGGAAAAGGTGAAACTTACAAAGAAATAGAGGACGAAACTGCCGAAGTTGTATCAGACTTACTGGAGGAAGATAACCCCTTTTACGACCTTATTCTTGGAATTATGAAAACCTATAAGAAGTTAGATGATAAGTCACAGACTGCACTTAGAAGCCTTAGTCAAGAATTGCTTGACAATCTGAAAAAGAGGGATTAACCCCCTCTTTTTTCTATATGTCGCTTTAAGATTATACGGATTTGATTTAAAAATTTTTCATCATTAATTTGATTAACCATTTCAATGATATTTTCCCTGTACCACTCTTTTTCCTTGAAAATAGTAGTTTTTTCGA
>CAMWSM010000066.1 GCA_947176915.1 uncultured Porphyromonadaceae bacterium
ATTCAGACTTCTAAACCTTATAAAATACCCAACAATAAGGTTTTTATTTGTACATTTTGCTAAATATTACTAATTTTGCCAAGGAAGAGATTTTCTCTTCATAAAATTCAATACCATTATATCTAACCCTTTTTTATGTCTCACAAACGCTTCCAGATTCCTTCGGGTATATTGAAAATGATTGCTCATTTTGGGGCATTGTTTACTATGATTGCATGGGGAACTTCATTTCTATGTACCAAAGTATTGATGGCTGACGGTGGATTTACACCGGTTGAAATGTTTGTCTATAGGTTCGCAGTAGCATATTTCTTACTTCTTGCTTTAACTTTCCGTCATATTCTTTCTAACAATTGGAAAGATGAATTCCAATTCTTTATTTGCGGCTTGTGTGCAGGTTCTTTATATTTCGTTACAGAAAACTATGCCCTTAAACATACTTCTGCGGGGAACGTTTCTTTACTGGTTGCCATATCTCCTATTTTTACTGCTGTTCTTTTATCTGTAGTTTATAAAACAAGAATGAAACTTGGGGTTATTTTAGGATCCATTACAGCATTTATTGGAGTTGGCTTTGTTATTTTTAGTAATGGAGAGGGATTTGAAATTCGACCTGTGGGTGATATCCTGGCTCTCGTTGCTTCTCTTTCCTGGTCTATTTATACGGTGGCGGTGAAAAGATTAAGCCCGATATATACTTCTCTTTTTATTACAAGAAAAATTTTCTTTTATGGAGTCATAACTGCGTTGCCTTTGCTAATTTCTCAAAGAGAGCCTTTGCATCTGATAGAACTTTTCGATTTATCTCATATCAATTATACTCTAAATTTTGCTTTTCTTGTAGTTTTTTGTTCAGTATGCGCCTACCTTGTATGGAATGAAGCTATGAAAATTTTAGGCTCAGTTACTGCCAATAATTATTTGTATTTACAGCCTATGGTAACGATGGTGGCTGCATATTTCGTCTTAGGTGAGGTTATTACTCCAATGGGGTATTTAGGATGTATTTTAATTGTCAGTGGATTGATTATTTCCGATAAACTGCGTATCGGGAAAGGATAACTTGAGGTTCTTATACCTTGAATAATATGGTCGGAATGGTTGCTGGATATTTAGTTATTTCTAAATTGTACAGGAGTCATTCCGACATTCTTTTTGAAATACTTTCCGAAAAAAGACTGGGAGGGGAAATTAAGTTCATCTGATATTTGCTGGATATTTTTATTGGTTGATTTTAACAGGACTTTTGCTTCTAAGATGACATAACGCTCAATCCATTCTACTGCCGTAAAACCTGTTTCTTTCTTTACAGTCCTTGAAAGATGTTTAGGGGATATTTCTAAACGTTGGGCATAGTAATTCAGAAATCTCTGGGTTTTAAAGTGTTGTTGAACCATTTCAATGAATTGGTCCACTATCCTATTGCCCCCCTCTGAAGTAATTCTAAATGGTTCGTAACATCTGTAGGCTATTTCAAGAAAAAATGAAGAAATTGCCATCACCATTGCCTGATAAGAATAAGGATTATCTTTATCATTCATGATGAAATAGATGTGCTCGTAAAAATTATTAAAATGACTTACTAAATCATCCGGAATATTTATTATTGATTTCCTGGAGGCACTCACAAAAAGCCTGCAATCTTGTAAAAGGAGAAATAAATTATCAGTAAAACGTTTCGACATTACTATAAAAGAACATACGGAATCCTTACTGAATTTGTTAATTTGCAAAATTTGTCCCCCCTTGATGTTAATGACGGCAGGAGAAGTGATTTTTAAATTTTGAAGATCAAGATCTACTTCTATAACACCTTTGTTCAGAAATATCGAAACGTTTGAGGTGAATTTTATAGGATCCTTTAATGAGGGCATCATGAAGGCATTAAATCCATTCATCACCCAAAAATCCTTAGAGATGATATTAGAAATCTTATCGGTTATTTCAAAGTTATAAATTAATTCGCTTGCCATGCTTATCACTTTTATTGATTACCGAAATTTAATAATATGTTTTTAACAAGGTCAATTGAAGAATAAACAGGAGGGGACAACTCCCCTCCTGTTTCTATTTCATGAATTTCTCCTTTATTAATTCCTCAAATGATTTAGAAACTTCTTCGTTCATTTTTTTGGGATAACGTATTTCAGTGAATAAGTGTGCCAAAGAGGGCATATTGTTCAATTTGACAAATTCTTGATTTTGGGGAAACTCATCCTTTACTCTAAAAAGATTTTTAATCTCATCGGCGCTATCCTTCCTATATTTCTCACGATGAAGGATGGCTTTTACCGGGAGGCGTTCTACAATTTCACTGCCTCCTTTCGGATATCCGATTGCTATGCTTGCTACAGGCACAACAAGTTCCGGAAGTTCCAGTAATTCAGATATTTCTTTAGCATTATAATTCACTGTGCCAAGATAACATGTGCCCAGACCTTCCATCTCTGCAAGAGTGCAAATCTGTTGGGCAAAAATCACTGCATCTGTCATAGCTACAATAAAGGAATGAAAATTAGAATATCCGGGGACTGCCCCCTCTAACTCGCACCATCTTGAAAAGCGGTTGAAATCAGCGCAGACCGTTAATATGACAGGAGCTGTCGCAGCCGCGGGTTGATTGAAATGTAGGGCTTCGAGTTTAGTCTTCATTACTTTATCTCGAGTTTCAATCACAGTGTACAACTGCATATTTCCGCAAGTTGGAGCATGCATAGCTGCTTCCACAATTTCATCAATCAGATCTTGACATACCTCCTTATCTGAAAACAATCTGACCGTAAAGCGATTTTTAAAATAATTGTCTATCATTTTAGTGAATTTTTTGATCCAAAATTATAATTTATTATTCAGGTTCTGTAATAAGTTTTTTACTCCTGACACACAAATTTACGGATTTTTTTTGTAAATTTGCAACATCTGATGAATATATCTTTCATCTATAAATTAAATATTACTGATTTATATAATTTCTTCTATCGAATTCTAAACAGATGGCAGAACCACAAATCTTTTCGTATGATGAGGCATTTGAAGCCTCATTAAAATATTTCAACGGAGATCAATTAGCTGCACGAGTGTGGGTTACCAAATATGCGTTGAAAGATTCGTATGGAAACATCTACGAAAGAACACCGGATGATATGCATAGACGAATTGCCTCATCTATAGCAGTAATTGAACAACGTTATCCTTCTGCAAAGAGAGAAGAAGAAATTTATGAGGTTTTAAAAGATTTTCGTTATATCGTCCCGCAGGGGAGTCCTATGGCGGGAATAGGAAATCACTTTCAGGTAGGCTCCCTTTCCAATTGTTTTGTTATTGGTCTTGAGGGTAAGCCTGATTCTTATGGAGGAATTGTAAAGATAGATGAGGAACAGGTTCAGCTAATGAAACGCAGGGGTGGAGTGGGTCATGATCTTTCGCATCTGAGGCCCAAAGGAACTCCTGTCAAAAATTCTGCTCTTACATCAACCGGTCTTGTCCCTTTCATGGAGCGATACAGCAACTCAACGAGAGAAGTGGCAC
The DNA here is from genome assembly GCA_947176915.1 of uncultured Porphyromonadaceae bacterium. Taxonomy (GTDB): domain Bacteria; phylum Bacteroidota; class Bacteroidia; order Bacteroidales; family Muribaculaceae; genus Lepagella. The sequence goes on from CAMWSM010000066.1 coordinate 3,529, forward strand.
AAGATGGGAGAAGAGGAGCTTTAATGCTCACGGTTGCTCTCCGCCACCCGGATTCAGTAGATTTTATTGATGCAAAAATGACACCGGGGAAAGTTACGGGTGCAAATGTATCTGTAAAAATTGATGACGATTTTATGAAAGCGGCTCAAGAGGGATTGCAATACCTGCAACAATTTCCAGTAGACTCTGATTCTCCCTTGGTCCGAAGAGAGGTGGATGCAAGAGGTATTTGGAAGAAAATCATCCATGATGCCTGGCAGAGTGCGGAACCCGGTGTGTTATTTTGGGATACTGTCAAAAGAGAAAGTATAGCCGATTGTTATTCTGATAAAGGATTTGAAACTATTTCTACAAATCCTTGCGGCGAGATTCCTTTGTGTCCCTATGACAGCTGTCGCCTATTGGCAATCAATCTTTACAGTTATGTAAAAAATCCATTCACGCCGGAGGCTTACTTTGATTTTGATCTTTTCAGAAAGCACGTTGCGATCGCCCAAAGGATCATGGATGACATCATTGACTTGGAGCTTGAAAAGATTGATGCAATTCTTAGTAAGATTCAAAACGATCCGGAGACACCTGAAGTCAAAACTACAGAATTAACCCTATGGAATAAAATTCGAAAGAAAACGGCTTTAGGAAGACGCACGGGTTGTGGCACTACTGCGGAAGGAGACATGCTTGCAGCGTTAGGATTGCGTTATGGCACTAAAGAGGCAACCGATTTTTCTGTGAAAGTTCACCGTGAGTTAGCTCTTGCTTATTTTAGGGCATCCGTTGATTTAGCTGAACAAAGAGGACCTTTTGAAATATATGATTCTGAAAAGGAAAAAAACAATCCTTTTATTCTCAGGCTTAAAAAGGAAGATCCGGCTTTAGTTGAGAAAATGGAAAGAGTCGGAAGACGCAATATCTCGTGCTTAACGATCGCTCCAACCGGCACTACTTCTATTATGACTCAAACTACGTCAGGAATAGAACCGGTATTTCAACCTGTCTATCGTCGCAGGAGAAAAGTAAACCCAAATGATGAAAACGTAAGGGTAGATTTTATAGATGAGATGGGAGACTCGTTTGAGGAGTACATTGTTTTTCATCATAAATTCCTTGATTGGATGAAAATAAATGGCATTGAACCGTCTCAGGATTTTACGTCTGACCAACTGGATGAGTTAGTTGCAAAATCTCCTTATAATAAAGCAACAGCGTCTGATGTCGACTGGATGGAGAAAGTCAGAATGCAGGGTGCTATTCAGAAATGGGTTGATCATTCAATAAGTGTTACTATAAATCTTCCCAATGATGTTACGGAAGAGCTTGTAGAGCATCTATATTTTGAAGCCTGGAAGTGTGGATGCAAGGGCTGTACTGTATATAGGGACGGTTCAAGAAATAATGTTCTGGAGTCTGTTCAAAAAAAGGGAGAGCAAAATATAAAGAAAAATTTATCCGCCCTATTCCATCTCCCGGATCATACTATTAAACGTCCTACCGAACTGGAGGCAGATGTTGTAAGATTTCAGAACAATAAAGAAAAATGGATTGCATTTGTTGGTTTGGTAGATGGCAAGCCCTACGAAATTTTTACCGGACTTGTTGATGATGAGGATGGAATTTTTTGTCCGAAATCTGTAACACACGGAAAAATTATCAAACGAGTTGATGAGAAGGGCAAGAAAAGATACGATTTTCAGTTTATTAATAAAAGGGGGCATAAAACTACAATAGAAGGATTAAGCGATAAATTTAATCCGGAATTTTGGAATTATGCTAAACTCATTTCCGGAGTATTGAGGTATGGAATGCCAATTGATCAGGTTCTTAAGCTTGTAAGTGGTCTTGACTTGGATTCAAATAGCATCAATACCTGGAAAAATGGTGTTGAACGGGCTCTGAAGAAATATATACCGAATGGTATGCAAGCAAAGGGAGCGAAATGTCCTCATTGCGGGGCAGAGACACTCATCTATCAAGAGGGTTGTCTGATATGTACTACATGTGGCAATTCTCGTTGCGGATGATTTTAAATTTAAATAGTTTCACAAGACAATTATTTCTCGTAAGAGTTAATATTTGTCTTCCTAAATAAAATTCTCACATGAAAATCTCTTTCAATTTAAATTATCACACAGAGTGGGGAGAGGCGATTTATCTTTGCGGTGATCTTCTCCAACTCGGAAGTGGCGATCCGAGAGAAGCTCTCGAGATGAAGCTGGTGGCTCCTGATACATGGGTCGCTGATCTGGAATTTGAGGGTGATCCCGGAAATTTCAATTACTATTTTATTGTAAAAGCCCCTGAAAAAGCATGGCGTTTTGAATGGGGAAAGCCTCATCGTTTTATCAGTAATCCGGCTATTAAGGAGGTGAAGGTTTACGATTCTTGGCAAGATATGCCGTCAGACAAACCTTACTATTCCAGTGCCTTTGTTAATGGTATGTTAAAAAGAGCACATAGGGATGAACCTCTGAAATCTCTTCCTGCAACCATTCAATTTAGAATCTCTGCCCCAATGATTGAGCCTGACGAAGTGCTGGCTATCAGTGGCGAGGGTGATTTCCTTGGAAATTGGGAGCCTGATAAGGCTCTTCCAATGAATGATGCATTTTATCCTGAATGGATGATTAATCTTCCTATCTCGGAATTTCCGGCGCCTTTTGAATATAAATTCTTAATTATAAAGAAAAATACAAAGGAAGTTGTCGGTTGGGAATTAATCAACAACCGGATATGTGGTCTTGTGGATGAAAAGCCTACCACCCAGATTGTTGTGGATGGACTTCGTTTTGCCAATCCTCGGAACAACTGGAAAGGTGCAGGAACTGCAATTCCAGTTTTCTCTATCAGATCGGAAGAAGATTTTGGTGTAGGTGATTTCTATGATCTTAAAAAGATGGTGGATTGGTGCGTCATGACTGGACAGAAAATGCTTCAGGTTCTTCCAATCAATGACACTACCAAAACCGGCACATGGGTAGACTCTTATCCATATAGTGCAAATTCCACATTTGCCCTTCATCCTATGTATGCTCGACTTGATGCCGTAGGAGTGCTGAAAGACGAGGCAAGGCAGGAGCATTACAAAAAGATTGCAGAGGAGCTTAATATGCTTCCTCAGGTGGATTACGAGGCAGTCAACAAGGCGAAAGTTGAATATTTGAAAGAGATTTTCGCTCAAAACGGCGAAGAGGATCTTGCTTCTGATGATTTCAAAAAGTTCTTTGAACACAATAGTTCTTGGCTTGTTCCTTATGCTGTATGGCGAGCTTTGAGTGATAAGTTTGGCACTCCCGATAATAATAAATGGGAGGAATATTCCCAGTATGATGACGAGAAGGTAAGTGATTTTATCAAAAATCACCAAGAGGAATTGAAACTCCATTATTATGTGCAATTTCATCTTGACCGTCAATTGAGAGAGGTAAGGGATTATGCTCACAATCATGGGGTTGTCTTAAAAGGCGATATTCCTATCGGTATTGGTCGCTTTAGTGTGGACGCATGGCAGAAACCTTATCTTTTCAATATGAATTGTCAGGCGGGGGCGCCACCGGATGATTTCTCGGTTCTCGGTCAGAATTGGGGTTTCCCAACATATAATTGGGATGAAATGGCAAGAGATGGTTTCCAATGGTGGAAAGCACGTTTCCGCAAGATGGCTGAATATTTCGATGCCTATCGAATTGATCATATTCTTGGTTTCTTCCGTATTTGGGAGATTCCTATGGATGCTATCCATGGCTTACTTGGTTATTTCAATCCGGCACTTCCCTTCTCTCCGGAAGAATTGCGTCATAACTTCGATTTCTGGATTAATGTTGATTTGCAAACTCAACCTCTTATTCTTGAATGGATGCTATACGATTTCTTCGGAGAATATGTCGACGAGGTAAAGGCAAACTATCTTGAGCAATATCATGAGGGAAGATACAGGCTTCGTCCTTTTGTAGATACTCAGCAGAAAGTGATGAATTACTTCACATCTCTTGAGCAGAATGAAAAGAACAATCGTATCTGTAATGCACTTCTTGGTCTGATCGATGATGTACTTTTCATTGAGGATCCATATAACAAGGGTCATTACCATCCTCGCATTTCAGCTCAATTTACTTATCAGTATAGAATCTTGACTGATTACGAAAAATGGTGTTTCAATAGACTGTACACAGACTTCTACTATAAACGTCATAATGATTTCTGGTATGGCAAGGCAATGTGGAAACTTCCGCCCCTTATTGATTCAACAGGTATGTTGACATGTGCGGAAGACTTGGGAATGATTCCGGATTGTGTTCCTGAAGTAATGCGCAAGCTGGAGCTGCTCTCACTTGAAATACAGCGTATGCCTAAAGATCCTCAAAGTGAATTTGGAGATACCTGGCATTATCCATATTTCTCAGTGTGCACCACTTCCACTCACGATATGGGTGGCATCAGGTCATGGTGGGAAGCAGATAGAGCTGTAACTCAACGTTTCTATAATAATGCTCTTCATGAAGGTGGAGAAGCTCCCTATTTTGCAGAACCTTGGATCTGCAAGAAAATTATTGATTTGCAGTTGAAGTCTCCTTCCATGCTTTGCATCCTTCCTCTTGCCGACTGGTTATCTGCAGATGGTGACTTACGAAGAGAGAATCCTCATGATGAACAAATTAACGAACCTGCAGAGGTCCATCATTACTGGCGCTATCGTATGCATATCACAGTTGAGGATCTTATGAAACAGGATAATTTCAATAAGGAACTTCTTTCCTCAATACGTTCATCAGCACGATAAATTATAAACATAAAAAAGAATAGTAACTTTTTGGGTTACTATTCTTTTTTATGCTAATATCAATTCAGCGGATTAGGTTTAAAAATTCGTGTCTTAGACTTATATCCTCTTTAAATTTCCCGGTATAATCAAATGTAACTGTCGTAGATTCTTGCTTTTCGACTCCTCTCATTTTCATGCAGAGATGACCCGCTTCACACATCACTATTACTCCATCATTTGGTAAAGAATCAGTGAGGAGACTGCACACTTGGGATGTTAATCGCTCCTGCACCTGAAGTCTTTTCGCAAAAGAATTTACGATTCGGGCAAGTTTTGAAAGTCCTATCATTTTCCCCTTGGGAAGATATCCTACGGCAATTTTCCCGAAGAATGGGAGTATGTGATGTTCGCACATGCTGTAAAATTCTATATCCTTCACAATAACTATTTGCGAACCGGCATGTTCAAAAACTGCTTGAGATGCTATTTTCAAAGGATCCTGGCGATATCCGGAAGTAATATCATACATTGCTTTTGCCGCTCTCATTGGGGTTTTAATGAGTCCTTCTCTTTCCGGATCCTCCCCTAACAACCGCAATATCTCTTTGTAATGCTTTGAAACTTCCTCAATTATTTGGGTCTCATTCTTTTCTTTATCCATTATTTTATGACTACGATTTGACATTTTACAATCCTCATCTCCGAAGCAAAATTCGGGAATGCCCTCTTCATCTCAGTCAAAGCGGCATTTGCCTCAGCATTTGTCCGAAAGTTTCCAACTCGGGTATACCAATTGGGAGAACTTGAATAAGTATATACCTGTCCTCTATATTTTGGCAATTTAGCAAGAATAGCACTTCCCCTTGCTTTAGCACGAGCTTCTAAAGTAGATTGATTTCTTCCGTCGCTAAATACTTGAATCCTGAATCCCGAAAGTTTATTGACCCCGGATTTAAGACCGGAGTTTGCATCTTTTTTTGAAGACTGCTTGAGAATCATATTGAGAATATTCTGTGGAATCTCAATAGATATCTCCCCTTTTGAATTTTTTTCAATTCTTTCTATCACATTCACCGAATTTTCAGCCGAGGCGATAAAAGATAGTTGCAACATTGCTGCTGACACCACTGTCAGTCTGGTCAAAAAGATTATTTTCCGAGACGGGAATATCATAATCTGATTTCTTTAATAATGAAAAATATAAAGACGCTCTTTTAAACAGGCTATTTATATTTAGCCGTGTTTAAGGGATTGATTAATAGAGATATAAGAAATTAACAGGCTCCGCGGCTTTGATTCCGTTCGGAGCCTGTCTTTTTTCTTAAATTAATCAAAGGCTTCAATTATGCCCATAAAAGAATCAGCCTGAAGCGCAGCTCCGCCAATCAGACCTCCGTCAACATCTGGTTTTGCAAAGAGTTCTTTTGCATTAGAAGGCTTGCATGAGCCACCATAAAGGATAGAAGTATTATCTGCTATCTCATTACCATATTTCTCTGCAATTACCTTACGTATGTGAGCGTGCATATCTTGTGCCTGATCAGCTGTAGCTGTTTTGCCGGTTCCTATAGCCCATACAGGTTCGTATGCGATAACGATTTTCGAGAAATCTTCAGGAGATAACTCAAAAAGTGCCTCTACTTGCCCTTTGACAACATCGTTGTATGTTCCGTTTTCTCTTTCCTCAAGAACTTCACCTACACAAAAGATTGGAATGAGATTATTAGCAAGAGCAAGACGAGTTTTAGCAAGAAGCTGTTCATTATTCTCACCAAAGTATTGACGGCGTTCGCTATGACCGAGAATTACATGACTTGCGCCTGTTGATTTTACCATTGGCGCGCTTACTTCACCTGTATAAGCACCTTTCTCATGTTCTGAACAGTTTTCAGCGCCAAGTTTTAATGGCTCGTCAATAACACCCTTTACCGAAACAAGATGTGTGAAGGGAACACAGATCACCACTTCACAGTTTGCTTTCTTCTCTTTAAGAAGATCGTTAATTTGGCTTGCAAGTTCCACACCCTCCTCAAGGACAGTGTTCATTTTCCAGTTACCTGCTACAATGTTTTTTCTCATGTTTTTATAATTTTAAAGTCCTTTTCAAGACTTATAATTACTATTCCCTGCAAATTTAGCCTTTTTAGATGGTTTAAAAAAATATTATTGCTTTAAAAATGCTAAAATGACATCCTTATCTCTTTTTCATTAAAATATCCCGGAAATTTTACGTAACTTTGTTTTATTTTTCATAAAAAATGGATTTCAAGTTAACCTCACACTATATCCCTACCGGCGATCAGCCGGAAGCCATTGCTGAACTCGTGAAAGGAGTCGAGTCCGGAAATTCCTATCAGACTCTTCTTGGAGTCACCGGCTCGGGTAAAACTTTCACAATGGCGAATGTGATTCAGCAAGTGAAACGTCCTACTCTGATTTTATCTCATAATAAAACTCTTGCGGCTCAATTATATTCTGAGTTCAAGACTTTTTTTCCTGAAAATTCTGTTCAATATTTTGTCAGTTATTATGATTACTATCAACCGGAAGCCTATATACCATCCTCAGATAAGTATATTGAAAAAGACCTCATGATTAATGAGCAGATTGAAAAACTTAGGCTCTCAACTGTAGCGTCTTTATTATCCGGGCGCAGAGACATTGTTGTTGTCTCATCCGTAAGCTGCATTTATGGTATGGGAAATCCTGAAGACTTCTCCCAACAAGTTGTCAATATAAAGGTCGGAGACAGAATATCAAGAAATCTTTTTTTAAGGAAGCTGGTTGATTCTTTATATTCTCGTGCAGAAATTGAACTGGCTCCTGGTCAATTTCGGGTAAAAGGAGATACAGTAGATGTAATGTTATCCTTCGAGGAGATCCAATTAAGGATAATATTCTGGGGAGATGAAGTTGAAAAAATTCAAACCATTGATCCGGATAATGGCTTGATTCTTTCTCAACTGGAAAGCTTCAATATTTATCCTGCCAATATTTTTGTAACTTCCAAAGAGAGAATGGCAAGTGCGATTGATCAGATTGCCGTTGATTTGGGCACCCAGTGTGACTATTTTATGAAGGAGGGTAAAATAATGGAGGCAGACCGGCTTAGGGAACGTGTTACGTATGACCTTGAGATGATGAAAGAGTTGGGACATTGTTCTGGCATTGAAAACTATTCAAGATATTTTGACGGGCGTGAACCCGGTATGCGACCATTCTGCCTTCTTGATTATTTCCCAAAAGATTATCTTACAATTATTGATGAGAGTCATGTTACAATTCCTCAGATTAGGGGTATGTTTGGAGGAGACCTGTCACGCAAGATGAATTTGGTGGAATATGGATTTCGATTGCCGGCAGCAATTGACAATCGGCCATTGAAATTTGATGAATTTGAAAAATTATCTCATCAGACAATTTATGTAAGCGCCACTCCGGGTGATTATGAATTAGTGCAGTCCGAGGGCATTTTTACTGAACAGGTGATTCGTCCAACCGGTCTTCTGGATCCGGAAATTGAAGTTCGCCCGACCATGAACCAGATCGACGACCTTATGGAGCAGATTCAACAAAGAATAGAGGCAGGAGAAAGAACCCTCGTTACCACTTTGACAAAAAGAATGGCCGAAGAACTGGATGAGCATTTAAGAAAATGGGGAGTTAAAAGTGCTTATATTCATAGTGATGTTGATACTTTAGAAAGAATCAGGATTCTTGAAGATTTACGTGAGGGGGTATACGACGTTCTCATAGGAGTGAATCTGCTCAGGGAGGGTCTGGATTTACCGCAAGTTTCGCTTGTGGCCATTTTGGATGCGGATAAGGAAGGTTTTCTTCGAAATCACAGGTCATTGACCCAAACAGCAGGTAGAGCCGCACGTAATGTCAACGGTAAGGTAATTATGTATGCTGATAAGATAACGGATAGTATGCAACGTACTATTGATGAAACAGAAAGACGACGTGCTAAACAAATTCTCTATAACGAAAAAAATGGCTTAACTCCTATGCCAATTGTGAAGAAGTCATCTGCACGCGAACTGATTGATCTTTATTCCGGAAAGGAAAGTGATAAGCCCGCTCTTATCTCTAATCCTATGGAAAGATCAGATGCAAAAAAGAAAAAATCAGTATCTTCTCATTCTCCGTCTAAGAATACTGCACTCGAAGCGAAGGAATATAAGCCGGCACCCTATTTTGAGGAGGACCATCAGGTGGGTCTGGTTGCAGATCCGGTTATGGAATATATGAGTGTAGAAGAACTTGAAGTTAGAATATCTAAGGTAAATGCCCAAATGGTTAATGCAGCAAGGAAAACAGACTTTTTGGAGGCTGCCAAACTGAGAGATGAGCTTATTGCTCTTCAGGCATTACTTGAGGAAAAGAAAGAGGTAATAAATGAATAAATCTGAGAATAAACAAAATACTTCAACGATTAAAGGTGGATCTTCCTATGCTATCTTGGATCGGAAACTCTTCTTGCCAACTTCAAAAGAGGAGATGGACAAGTTGGGATGGGATCAGCCTGATGTTATTCTTTTTACGGGAGATGCGTATGTGGATCATCCCTCATTTGGAGCTGCCGTAATTGGCAGAGTGCTCCAAAAAGAGGGATATAAGGTGTGTATTGTTCCCCAACCAAATTGGCGGGATGATTTGAGAGATTTTAAGAAACTCGGACGTCCCAGGTTATTTTTCGGAGTTTCCGCGGGAGCCATGGATTCAATGGTTAATCACTATACAGCCAATAGAAGATTACGCCATGATGACGCCTATACGGCAGGAGGAAAGCACGGAATGCGCCCCGACTACCCTACCATTGTTTATTCTAATATTCTTAAAAAATTATATCCTGACATACCCGTAATTGCCGGAGGCATAGAGGCATCATTACGCAGAGTGGCGCATTATGATTATTGGGCGGATCAACTTCGACCCTCAATACTCTCAGAATCCGGGGCAGATATGATAAGTTATGGTATGGGAGAAAGAACGATTTTAGAATTGGCAAAAAGACTCAATGATAAAATTAATATCCGTGATATTCAGGATGTACCCCAAACCGCCTTTTTTACTGATGAAACACCGAAAAAAGAGGATGTCATACTGTATTCTTTTGAAGAGTGCATGCTGGATAAAAGTAAGCAGGCATCAAATTTCAGACATATTGAAGAAGAGTCTAATAAAATGTACGGTAGAGTATTATGGCAGTCCACTGGAGGAAAATGGGTAAAAATAAATCCAATGTATCCTCCAATGGAGAAAGGTGAGATAGACGCTTCATTTGATCTGCCCTATACCAGAATGCCACATCCGCGATACAAAGGGAAAAATATTCCGGCTTATGAGATGATCCGGCATTCCGTAAATCTTCACAGGGGATGCTTTGGTGGATGTGCTTTCTGTACGATTTCTGCGCATCAGGGAAAGTTCATTTCTTCCCGCTCTAAGGAATCAATACTAAAGGAGGTAGAGAAAGTAACGCAGATGCCGGATTTTAAAGGTTATCTATCTGATCTTGGGGGTCCATCTGCCAATATGTATGGAATGGGAGGAAAAGATCTCGCTATTTGTGCAAGATGTGTTAAACCGTCATGTTTGCATCCAAAGCCCTGCCCTAACCTAAATACAGATCATTCCCAGTTGCTGGATATCTATAGGAGTGTTGATGAAATTAAGGGTGTAAAAAAATCTTTTATCGGAAGTGGCGTGAGGTATGATTTGGCAATGTTTCCCTCCAAAAACAAATCAGTAGATGTGGTTAATAAGGAGTATCTTAAAGAACTCATCGTAAACCATGTCAGCGGTCGGTTGAAAGTAGCTCCCGAACATACTTCTGATAGAGTCTTGCAATGCATGAGAAAACCTTCTTTTTCTCTGTTCCGAAATTTTAAGGATTTGTTTGATCAGCTCAATCAGTCTTACGGATTAAATCAGCAGTTGATACCTTATTTTATATCATCCCATCCTGATTGCCATGAAGAGGATATGGCAGAGTTGGCAGTTGAGACTAAAAGACTTAATTTCCATCTCGAACAAGTACAGGACTTTACTCCTACCCCTTTAACATTGGCTACAGAGATTTATTACACAGGCATTCATCCCTACACGGGTGAAAAAATATATACAGCAAAGTCTGAGAAAGAAAAATTGAACCAGCGTCAATTCTTTTTCTGGTATAAGGATGATGCAAAGTCAAAAATTATTAATGAATTAAAGATGATGCATCGTCCCGACCTTATACATAAACTCTATGGAAATAATCTTTTCACTTCTAAAAGTGGAAAAGAGAAGAGACTTATAAATCATAAATCAATTCCTAACACCAAGAAGAAAGCTTATGAATAAATTCATGTATGTAATCGGCGGACTTCTATTCCCGTTGGCATTAACTAATTGTCAGAATGAAAAAAATGGGAACGAGAAGATTATCGAAAAACCTGATTTTGAAGTGTTGGACGGGAAAGTAACCCCGGAAGCACTTGCTGCTTTGGGAAGAATTAACGAAGCAGTGCCCTCTCCGGATGGGTCAAGGATTATCTTCACTTTGTCTTATGAAGATATAGAAGAAAATAAATCAAATGCAGAAGTATATTCCATTGATGCGGATGGATCCAACCTTACTCGTCTCACGCATTCTTCCTATTCAGAATCCAATATTAGATGGGCTCAAGATGGATCTCACATAATCTTCCTCAGAAAAGACGATAAAACAGGCAAGTCTCAAATCCACTCTATGAAATCAGATGGATCCGATCAAAAGTGCCTCTCTGAAGTAGAAAATGGAGTGGAATGTTTTGAAATTTCACCCAATGAAGGCAAAATTGTATTTGGCTCTCCCATCACCCCCTATGACAAGGACAAAAAACTTTTTGAAGGTTTGCCTAAGACTACCGGTAGGTTGATTGATGATCTTATGTATAAACATTGGGATGAATGGGTTACTCAGATTCCTCATCCTTTCGTAGCCGATTTCTCTTTGGATGGAATTTCTAATCCGATAGATATTATGGAGGGAGAACCGTTTGAATGTCCGATGCGTCCCTTCGGAGGCGCTGACTCATTTGCCTGGTCTCCTGATAATAAATCTTTGGTTTATGTATGCAGGAAATTAAAAGGGAAAGATTATGCTTTTTCAACAAATAGCGGTCTGTATCTTTATGATCTGACCACCGGAGAAACAGAACTTTTGACAAAAGGAAATGAGGGTTATGATACAAATCCGGCATTCTCTCCTGATGGCTCATCACTTGCTTGGCTTTCAATGCAGACTCCAAAATATGAAAGCGACAAAAAGCGTTTGATGCTTATGGATGTCAAAAGCAAAACAAAAAGAGACCTTACTGAAAACTGGGATTATTGGCCCGAACAATTTTCATGGTCAAAGAATGGTGGAGCTATTTGGTTTACCGGTTATTATGAGGGTGTTTCTCCCGTTTTTAAAATTGACGTGAATAATTGTAAAATCGACACTGTAGCTTCCGGGTTATGCGATTTTGCTTCTGTCTCCCCTATTGCCGATAATGCTGCAATAGCTTTAAGACATTCAATGAGAAGTCCTAATGAGATTTGTCTTGTTAGAACTGATAATAAGGAAGTAAAAGAATTGACTTCAGTTAATAAGGAACTGCTATCCCAATTAAAGCTTGGAGAGGTAAAAATGGTCAAAGTTCCTACCACTGATGGCAAACTAATGACATCATGGATAATTCTTCCGCCCGATTTTGACCCCAATAAGAAGTATCCGGCTATCCTTTATTGTCAGGGTGGTCCTCAGTCTGCTGTGAGTCAATTCTGGAGTTATCGCTGGAACTTTATGATTATGGCTGCAAATGGGTATGTTGTGATTGCACCTAATCGTCGTGGAGTTCCCGGTTTTGGCACGGAATGGAATCGTCAGATATCGGGTGATTACGGTGGTCAGAATATGAAGGATTATTTATCTGCTGCTGATTATATTGCAAACGAGCCTTATGTAGATGAGAAAAAAATTGCAGCTGTGGGAGCAAGTTATGGAGGGTTCTCAGTTTACTGGCTTGCCGGTAATCATAACGGTCGTTTTGCTGCTTTTATTTCTCATGCGGGTATATTTAATATTGAGGCGCAGTATCTTGAAACGGAGGAAATGTGGTTTGCCGACTTCGATCTTGGAGGTCCTTATTGGGATATGAATAATTCTATAGCGCAAAAAACATACGCGACTTCTCCCCATAAATTCATAACTAACTGGGATACTCCGATTCTTGTTACAGTTGGAGAACTTGACTATCGTATTCTCGCTTCACAGGGCATGATGGCATTTAATGCTGCCAAAATGCGAGGACTTGAAGCAGAACTTCTCGTTTTCCCTGATGAAAACCATTGGATTCTTAAACCTCAGAATGCTATTTTATGGCAAAGAGTTTTTTTCAATTTTCTTGACAGATATCTTAAGGATAATAAATAACGATTAAAAATGGAGCCTTGAATTCAAGGCTCCATTTTTAATCGTTATTATAATCACCAACTTCAAAATCATTGGAATCTATATCTTCGTTTGGAAACATCATCTCCCAAACCTCACGTTCATATCCCTCATATTCCTCCGGTTCTCCCTCCTCTTTTTTCCTTTTTTGGAGTAATTGATATTGATTCCATAACTTGTCGCAAAGGTTAATACAATTTACGGTATTAACCAATTCAACCTTGTTCTCCTCAGTCTTAATATCATTAAGAAAAAACTCCTCTCTTTCTTCAAGCATACTGAAAAATCTGGATAAGTCCTGTTCTATTTCAATTAAATCTTCAATTTCATATTCATTATGCTTTTCAAATTTTTTTAGAGTCTTTTCAATCTTGTTGAGTTTCGCTCGTATCTTTTTCAAGGTTTCCATAATGTCTAATTAGAGATAAATGGAAAAATCATCTTTTTGTAATTTAATGTTTATCGAAGAAGAATAATGATGGAATTCAGTTCCGA
>CAMWSM010000067.1 GCA_947176915.1 uncultured Porphyromonadaceae bacterium
CGATGCCATTTTTGTAGTCGAGATGCATTGTTTCATAGCGCACACCCACATCCAGTCTATACCTCCGGAAGGGAATGGCATACTGACAGAAAAAGGCATATTTCCCCTCTCTGGAGTTTAGCTGTATTAGATCTTCCGGATAATTTTGCGCTGATGAATGGTCATGCCTTATGAAATTTCCATCTACACCGAAACTAAGAATGGATTGTTCCGAAGGTTTCCAACCAAACTTCATTATTCCCGACCATAAGTCGTAAGTGCTTGTTGTCCTGTTAATCACATCATGGATAGGAGTAAACGTTCCCTCTTCTTCCACTATACCGACAGAGGTGGATCTGCGTCTTAAATAATCTCCATTGAAGTTTAGATTAAACTTATCCGTCAGGTTCCCATCGTAATAGGCATTCACCTGCCATTGATCATAGTGATGAGGTGAAGAACTTCTGGAATTGAGGATTTCATACGGCTCTCCATTCCGTGTCATATCGGTGAATGTATTTCCAACATTGCGTTCAGTATCATTAGTATATGTTAATTTAGCTCCGGCGTTTCTTCCTGCCGGCAGACTGATATTGCCACCACCCGAGATGGTCCAGTTATAGTAAGCGGCATTCCAGGCAGGCATGTCAGAAAACATTATCCACTCATCTGTCCGGGTAAAGAAAGTCTCACGGTTTGTCTGATCGGGTCTTACCCTATAGGAGTCGTTATCCCATGTCAGAAAGAAATCTGTCGCTCCCATGCCGTATGATAACGAAAGTTGCTGATAATCAGAAAATCTTCTGCCGATACTCTCTCTGGTATATGCGCGTATGCCCATTCCCTCGGCAATCTTTCTTTTAAGTATTATTTTGATTACCGCCATATATTCAGCATCATACTCTACTCCGGGATTACGTATTATTTCCACGCATTTTATGTCGGTGGTACGAATTCGGGTAAGCTCAGCGCTATCCTGTATTTTTCTGTTCCCTATATAGATTACGGCTTTCCCTCTGCCTGCCACATAGAAACTCCCGTCCTGATCTTTTACAAATGGCAGTTGTGCGAGCATATCTTCCGTAGTTGGCATATCTCCCAAAGAGGAATGGCTGATGTCGACAGTAATATTATTTCCATTAAGTTTTATATAGTTGTTGCCTCCACTTATCACCAACTCTTCTAATTCTCGGGCTTTCACACTGTCGGAAGTTTCCGTTACAATGGATTTACGGTTAGCAGTTGTATCGCCCGACATTTTATAACGGTTTTCAGGGATGGTGTCTGTCCGTGTTGAAGTCAAGGCGTTGACGAGACACGGATAAAGGAGCAGCAGGCTTGCTGCAATTATTCTCTCAAGCCTACTGTTATTATAAAAATAGCTAAGCATATTAGTCAGTTTATAATGCATCAACGGATAAATTTAATGTTATTGCCGTGGCGGAGTCATCCCGACGTCGCCACGGCTTTCTACATTCATTAACTACCTTGCTTGTATTATTCATTGCTGTATTATTTTTGCGTTAGCGTAGGGATAATATATGGTCTTATTATTGCTGAGGATATGGGAAGCACCCTGCACGGTCACTTCATGCAGGCTGTTCACCACTGTATCGGGAGGAAGAGGGGAACCCACGATTGTCAGTGGATAGAGACAAAGTATGCAGAAGAGGATTGAGATGCCGAAAGGAGTAATCAGTTTCATTTAAATATGATGTTGGTTCAATTATATTTCTATCATATATCCATAGAGCCAATCTGTCGGCTGGAAGGACCAAGATGCTCCATATTTAATCAGACAAAGTTACAAACGAATTTGTCATATCTACAAGAGAATTTGTACGGAAAAATTACGGAATTTGACCCGTAAATTTTCCGTAATTCAGAACTATTTGTATCACAAATGGTTATACGAAATTAGTAAATATTGATGTAAACATTTGTAAACTTTTAAAATGCTGATGTGAACTTTTGTGAACTAAAAATAAACAGTCTTTTGCAATATTTTGCCTTTACTTCCTCTACCTTATATCCACAGATTCCTCCTGACGGGAATAATTGCGTGTCTTCCTGCCTCCGTTGAAGCGATATACGAGTGTCAGCCGCAAGGCATTGTCGTCAAGGTTGATGTTGTCGTATGTCGTCGTGCTGAGCATAGCTTCTGATCTTAGATGACGCACAAATGGTTTTCTTATGAGATGTAGGGGAAGCGTCCACATTCCGACGATCTGCAGCCTGTAGCCGCAGAAGAACTTCACTGCTGAGAGGGAATAACCGTCATACTGTCCCCAGCCGGCTTCCTGAGGGGTAACGGTCATTGAGGAATGGAGAGAGCTGCTGAGATAGAACTGGAGGGCTGCCTTATGAGAGAAATATTGGATGAACCAGCTGTATTCGGGGCGGCATCCTGAGTTGCTGTATTCCTCAAATCGCGCCGACTCTCCCCGGAGGGTGGCGGATAAGGATATGGTCCACCTTTTTGCTATAGTCTTCTGCCAGCTTATATTTGTCTTCCATGTCTGTCCGTGCCCGTTCATGTAAGTGATAAAAGCGTATGGTCCGTAGACTCCATCCGGCCGAGATTCATAACGAGCGGCCACTATTTCAAACAATCCGTTATGGCGTATGGTATATTCAGCGCCTAAAGATATGTTGAACGGAAATCCTGCATTCAGGTTTATCCTATGATTAATGGCAGGGTGAAGCAGAGGATTGCCGGCAGACATTACAAGGGAATCCGTGAACGAGCCGTAGTCGCGGGTCTGTGTCAGGGTGGGATTTTGATTCGACACGGTGTAGTTCAGCCTCAGCCATACCTTGGAGGATGAGAAATTGAGGTTGGCGTTTAATCGTGGCGTGACGTATGTTGCAGATATGTCCTGTCTGCGGGAATGCTCTATATTCAATCCCGCCTTCACGCCAAACGACCATTTCGGGGAGGGGGTAAACTGCAGGAGGGCTTCCGCACGGTTGCGGAAATCGGAGCTCTTTGTGAGCAGTTTTCCGAGCGAGCGATCTTTTTCACTGAATGAGACCCGTATGGCATATTCCGAGAGGGAAAGATACAGTTTAGAGTCTATCATTCTCCTGGAGGCATCCATACCTGCCCATTCGTATGAGGCGTGATATTTTGTAGGTTCGAGGATATCAAACTCAGGGCGCCTCAGGGAATAGGTGGAGTTGTAGGATGTGTTCGAGAACCCTGCCGAGGCATTCAGTTGCCATTCCCTTGCCCTTCCTATATACTGCAGGGATATGCGTTCTGCCAGATAGCTGTCAATATCAGTTGAAGTGGTCTGTATCCCCTTGTCAGTCATTGACTCTGCGTCTCCGGCGAACAGCTTATAGCGAGAGCCTTGTTTCTCTTTAGCCGGATCGAGTCCTATTCCGACTGATAGGGTATGATTGCGCGCAATCCTGAAATCCGCCCACAGCCTTATATTGGCGTTATTCTTCCTGACGTAACTGTTTGGATCCTTTATGGCGGGCATCGGTGTGTATGTTGAATAGGAATTAAGAGGGTAGGTGGTGTTGAATGAAGCCCTCAATCCGTTATCGAGCCCTGTATAGGAAGCCGAGAGAGCGAGATTGATCTTGTCTTTAGTGAATGTGAATTCTCCCAATCCACGCCATGAGTTGAGCTGATGTCCTTTCCCGTTACGGTCTCCGGTGCGGAAGGCTGTTTCTGCGAGGATTGTCCCGTCATATCCCTGATAGGTCTTTTTCGTAACAAGGTTTATCAGCGCGTCATATCCGGCATATTTCCCGCCCGGGATACTGACCACTGTTATTCTTGCGAATCGGTTAGGGTTCAGACGCTTTATATATTCGTCATCCTTTTCAAGACTGTCAACAAGGATCTTGACTTTTTTTGAACCGAGATATGAGAGTTCGGCAGTGAGGGGATTGTAGTGGACACCTGCAATTTTTCCTAAAAGATCCGCGGCATTACGGGCGTTCTGCCTCATAGCCTTCGTAACAAGATATGTGTCGTTGAGTCCGTCATGTGAAATTGTTGATTGGGTTACGACCAATTCCCTGAGCGAATCTACCCTTTCCTCATTATAACGGTTTTCAGGGATGGTGTCTGTCCGTGTTGAAGTCAAGGCGTTGACGAGACACGGATAAAGGAGCAGCAGGCTTGCTGCAATTATTCTCTCAAGCCTACTGTTATTATAAAAATAGCTAAGCATATTAGTCAGTTTATAATGCATCAACGGATAAATTTAATGTTATTGCCGTGGCGGAGTCATCCCGACGTCGCCACGGCTTTCTACATTCATTAACTACCTTGCTTGTATTATTCATTGCTGTATTATTTTTGCGTTAGCGGAGGGAGAGTATATGGTCTTATTATTGCTGAGGATATGGGAATTGCCTTGGACCGTCACTTCATGCAGGCTGTTCACCACTGTATCGGGAGGAAGAGGGGACCCCACGATTGTCAGTGGATAGAGACAAAGTATGGCAGGAAAGACCGAGGCTCCATTTTAATCAGACAAAGTTATAACTGAATTGGTCATGTTTCCAAGAGAATTTGTACGGAAAAAGTACGGAATTTGACCCGTAAATTTTCCGTAATTTATAACTATTTATGTTTCAAATAATTATGCGATATTAGTAAATATTGATGTAAACATTTGTAAACTTTTAAAAATGCTGATGTGAACTTTTGTGAACTTTTAAAATGCTGATGTGAACTTTTGTGAACTAAAAAATAGCCCCGGGAGGATGTCCCGAGGCTATGTGATGTGTGGATGGTAAGTGGAATCAGACTGTCCAGGTCTCCTGGGTCTTCATGATCATGTCGCGGAGGTTGGAGAAGCCTTTCTTGGCTTTTACCTCAGCCACCTGTGCCTCTACGTCTGCTTCGTAGGATGGAGCCTTTACGTCGCGGATTACACCGAGGGCGAGGGGGAGATCATGTCCGTCCATGAGGGCAAGCTGACGGTGGAGAATATCATCTACGGTGTGAGCGTCGTGAACGAGAACGTCATCAATTGTATATCCGTCTTCACCTACTGTAACTGCCTTAAGCTGGAATCCATCTCTAACAAGGCCTTTCTCATTGTTTTTGCCGAAGAGCATCTTTTCTCCCTGACGGAGGGTTATTGTGCGCTCTGCACGGACTTCCTTGTCGGAGAGCCATGTGTGGATGCCGTGGTTGAAGATCACGCAGTTCTGGAGCACTTCCACAACAGCTGTGCCTTTATGACGGGCAGCCGCAACCATGATTTCGCGTGTCGTGTCAAGGGTTATGTCGAAACCGCGGGCAAAGAATTTGCCACGGGCACCGAACACGAGTTCTGCGGGGATAAAGGGATCCTCGGTTGTGCCGTAAGGTGATGATTTCGACACGAAGCCACGGTCGGAGGTGGGGGAGTACTGTCCCTTTGTCAGACCATAGATCTTGTTGTTGAAGAGGAGGATGTTGATATCTATGTTGCGGCGCAGGGCATGGATGAAATGGTTGCCACCGATTGCGAGCCCGTCGCCGTCGCCGGAGATCTGCCATACGGTGAGGTCGGGGCGGGCGGTCTTAACGCCGGAGGCGATGGCGGCAGCACGTCCGTGGATTGTGTGCATGCCGTAGGTGTTCATGTAATAGGGGAGGCGTGACGAGCAGCCGATGCCTGAGATGACGGCTGTGTCTTTGGGAGCGACCCCAACTTCAGCCATAGCCTTGTGGAGCACGTTGAGGATAGCGTGGTCGCCACATCCGGGACACCAGCGTGCAGTCTGTTCATTCTTGAAATCGCCGGGGGCGAAAGTAACTGTCATATTCTCTTCCATGGTTATGCTTTGGCTAAGTTTTTCTTTACTCCGTCAACAATCTCTTCCACGAGGAAGGGCTGACCCTCGATTTTGTTTATGCGTAGAATCTCCTTGCCCGGGAGGTGCTGCTGCAGGTAGTCGGCAAACATGCCGGTGTTGAGCTCTGCCACGATGATGTTCTTGTAGTTCTTGAGCACGTCGAGAGCGTTCTTGGGAAGGGGATTGATATAGCGGAAGTGGGCAAGAGCGGTGGGCACACCCTGAGCGTTGAGCTCTGTAGCTGCTGTGAGGACGTGGCCGTATGTGCCTCCCCAGCCAACAAGGATGGTGTCGGCGTCTGCGTTGCATTCAACTTTCAGTTCCGGAATATCGTTGGCGATGTTGGCAATCTTCTCACGGCGAACTTTCACCATACGCTCATGGTTCGGTCCGTCGGTGGAGATTACGGAGGTGTTGAAATCTTTTTCAAGACCGCCTACACGGTGCATTCCTTTCTCCATGCCCGGGACAGCCCAGTAGCGCACGAGGCTTTCAGCGTCGCGGTCGAAAGGTTTCCAGCCGTTCTCGAGCTGTTCGGGAGTAACGAAGTTAGGCTTGATTTCGGGGAAATCCTTCTCCTCGGGTATTCTCCATGCTGAAGAGCCGTTGGCGATGAATGCATCGGTAAGGAGGATTACCGGTGTCATGTGTTCAACAGCTATGCGGGCTGCCTCGAAAGCCATAGTGAAGCAGTCTGTGGGGCTTGCTGCCGCGAGCACGCAGAGGGGGCTTTCACCGTTGCGTCCGTAGAGAGCCTGCATGAGGTCGGTCTGCTCTGTCTTTGTCGGAAGACCGGTGGATGGACCGCCGCGCTGCACGTCGATCACCACGAGGGGCAATTCCGCCATCACAGCGAGCCCGATACCCTCACTCTTGAGCGCGAGACCGGGACCGGATGTGGAAGTAACAGCGAGATGTCCGGCGTAGGAAGCGCCGATTGCGGAGCATACGCCTGCTATCTCATCCTCCATCTGGCATGCCTTCACGCCGAGATCCTTGCGTTTTGCAAGTTCGTGGAGAATGTCAGTAGCGGGTGTGATTGGGTAAGAGCCGAGGAACAAGGGGCGGCCGCTCTTTTCGGAAGCCATAATCAGGCCCCATGCTGTGGCGGTGTTGCCGTTCACGTCGGTATATACACCCGGCACTGCCTCATCCGATTCTATACGATAGGTAGGCATTGAGGCGTGGGTGTTATGTCCATAATCCCAACCGGCGTGGATCACCTTTTCGTTGGCTTCGTAGACGGCGGGTTTCTTGGCGAATTTTGCTTTGAGTTTTGCGAGCACTTTGTCGACAGGGCGATCAAAGAGCCAGCATACAAGACCGAGGGCAAGCATGTTCTTGCATTTCATGATCGCCTTGTTGTCCATGCCGGAGTCGGCGAGGGTGTGTTTCAGGAGCGTGGTCATCGGCACGAGCATGATGTGCTCCGGGTCAATGCCAAGTTCTGCAACGGGATCTTCAGTCTGATAAAGAGCCTTTTTGAGGTTGGCGGGAGTGAAGGAATCGGAATCGCAGATTATGATTCCTCCTTTCTTAAGATATTTGAGATTTGTCTTGAGGGCTGCGGGATTCATGGCAACGAGCACGTCGGCATGGTCGCCGGGGGTGTGTACGTTTTTACCTACGCTCACCTGGAAGCCGGATACGCCACTCAAAGAACCTTGCGGGGCACGAATTTCAGCCGGATAATCGGGGAAGGTGGAGATGAGGTTACCTTCGCCTGCAGAGACGTTGGAGAAGATGTTGCCGGCAAGCTGCATGCCGTCGCCGGAGTCGCCGGAGAAGCGGATGACAACCTTCTCAATACTCTTAACGTTAGAAGACTGTAGCATTTTGTTGGTTAGATTTAAGTTTTGATTTACGCCTTATTCCGGGTTAGTCGGGACGCAATCAGATGATTCAAAAATTATGTGGCAAAGTTAGTGAAAAACTTTATTACGCAAAACAAAAACAGAAATTTTTCTTTAATTCTCATTAAAAAATTCCTCCCTCAGAATAGCAAATTTCCATAGAATCATCCTTGCTGACATGGTTTCTCCCCTTTTATGGCAACAAAAATCTAAAACAGCTGTCTAAAAGGTTTTGCCATAGTTGGCGCGGTCGAGGGAGCGGTAGCCGATGGCCTCGGCTATGTGGCGGCTTAGGACGGGGGCTGTGACAGCTTTTTCAGCAGGGATTGCAGCGGCGTATTCGAGGTCGGCGATGGTGCGCGCCACACGCAGGATGCGGTCGAAGGCTCGGGCAGACATGTTGAGGCGCGTCATGCGGTCTTTGAGTTTGGCAAGTCCTTCAGCATCGGGCCATGCGTATTTGTGGAGCAGGCGGGAGTTCATCTGTGCATTTGAGTAGATGCCTTTCTCATCCCGGAAGCGTATTTGCTGTATGGCACGCGCAGCCATCACCCTCTCCCGGATAGAGATGCTTTTCTCTGCCGGCGTAGTGTCAGCCATATCGTCAAACCCGACGGGCTGAATTTCTATCTGGAGATCTATGCGGTCGAGCAGCGGACCTGATATGCGGTTCATATATTTAGTTACCGCACCGGGAGCACATGTGCATGGTTTGGATGGATGGCCGTAATATCCGCATGGGCATGGGTTCATAGAAGCCACAAGCATGAATGAGGCAGGATAGTTGACAGTATATTTTGCGCGTGCCACCGTTATCATCCTGTCTTCAAGAGGCTGGCGGAGCACTTCCAGCACCGTCCGGGGAAATTCGGGAAATTCATCGAGAAACAGGACTCCATTATGGGCGAGAGAGATTTCTCCAGGCATGGGATTGGATCCTCCTCCTACCATAGCCACAGGAGAGACAGTGTGATGAGGGGTGCGGAAAGGGCGCTGAGTCATAAGCATTGAGCCGCGAGAAAGCTTTCCTGCCACGGAATGAATTTTTGTGGTCTCCAAGGCTTCTCCCAGACTTAGCGGGGGCAAAATGGATGGGAGGCGTTTAGCCATCATTGATTTTCCCGCTCCCGGAGGACCGATCATAAGGACGTTATGTCCGCCGGCACATGCCACCTCAAACGCCCTCTTCACTGCGTCCTGACCTTTCACTTCAGAGAAGTCGAAATCAAAAGAGGCGGCATTCGCCGCGAATATTTCGCGAGTGTTGACAATTGTGGGCTTTAAATCTGATATTCCGCTGATTAGAGCCACTGCTTCCCCGAGAGTCTTCACGCCATACACCTCAATTCGGTTGACTACGGCTGCCTCCGTTACGTTAGCCTCCGGAACAATCAGACCTTTGAATCCCAGTTCACGTGCCTTTACAGCCATAGGGAGAGCCCCTTTTACAGGCAATACGGAGCCATCGAGCGATAATTCACCCAGCATCATAAAGTCGGCAAGTCTGTCGGAAGGGATTATTTCATGGGCGGAGAGCACTCCCACCGCCATGGGGAGGTCGAAAGCCGCTCCTTCTTTCTTTATATCGGCAGGGGCAAGATTGATTACGGTGCGTCTATGCGGAAAAGAGAGTCCGCTATGTGTTATGGCAGAAACCATGCGCTGATAACTCTCCTTTACGGCAGTGTCAGGCAATCCTACTATTGAAAGCGTGGAACCGTTGCCGCCGTCAGTCTCAATAGTCACAGGGATGGCATCTATTCCTTGTATGGAAGCTGAATAGACTTTGGTGAGCACTTTTTAAATTGAAAATTGAAAGGTGAAAATTGAAAATGTGATTGCTGATTTATCAGCAGAATGAGCTGAACATTCACTTTTTATCAAGAAGGGAGCGGAAGAATGAGAAGGCTTCTTCACGTTCAGAGCCTCTGAAGCGTTGATGACCGTCAGGGGTGAGGACAATGAAGAAGGGGAGACGGGGAACGTCAAGAAGCATTACTTTTGAGTCTGCAAGCCCGGCGGGAGCCCATAGACGCGCCACATTCTTCAGGGAGTCGTAACGTATGTTTGAACGCCACGATGAGGAATCGGGGTCGAGGCATATATCGGCTATGAGCCGGGAGGAGGAATCGGAAAATTCTTTTGCCAACGCTTTGAGGGAATCCGTAAGCTCATTTCTGTCGGACAGGGCATTGCTCCAGAAGAAGAGCAAGGTGGCATTTACGGAATCGGGGCGAATTGTATCCGTGCCGTTTTGCATTGATCGGAAAGAGATGGATTTTACCCTTGCAGGGACTTTAACGAAACGTTGCGGAACGTCAGCCCTTCCAGCGAGGTCAGCCCATCGGGGGTCGGCAGCCTCACCTTTGAGGTCGCGCCAAAGCCGACGGAAGCCCGTCTCATCGTCATAACGTGAGTATGTTGTCAGAAGCAGGAGGGCTGACAAGGGATTCTCAGGGTTTGCAATGACATATTTCGCCACGACAGCATTGATTTTTTCGGGATCGGCACCGGAGAGTATTTTGGCATTTTCATTTCGCCAAGCCGACCATTCCTTGTTTATCTCGTTGCCTTCCACATTCCATTTCAAAGGCTCTTTCTCTTTGCCTGTTATATTTATCTCCTCTCCGCGCTCCACATATATCATCAGCGGATAAGCCTTTTTCCCGGTGAAGATATAGACAAGGGTCGGATTAATGGTTTGGCCTTTGAAATCACCTTTCCCATTGGTGATTGCCGCTGCAGATTCACGCATATATCCTCCATGCTTGTCGGAAGCATAGTATATAAGCTTATAGTTGGCATTCATGGTCTGCTCCACTTCAAATCTGATGGAGAATTCCTTCTTATGGCATCCGGAGAGAAGGAGAATCAGAGCTATTGAGAATATGATGCGTATTAATTTCATGATAGGAATACTGAATTAAAATCAGACGCTGACCTCACCTTTTATCGGAGGATAGGGGTTGTAATCCGAAAGGGTGAAATCTTCGTATCGGAATTTGAAGATGTCGCTGATCTCAGGGTTAAGATGCATTTCAGGGAGAGAACGAGGCTCACGTCCGAGTTGTGTCTTGACCTGTTCGAGATGATTGAGATAGATGTGAGCGTCGCCCAATGTGTGGATGAACTCGCCCGGCTTCAATCCGCACACCTGCGCCACCATCATCGTCAGCAGCGCGTAGCTCGCTATATTGAACGGCACCCCTAAGAAACAGTCGGCACTTCTCTGATAAAGCTGAAGCGAGAGTTTTCCCTCCGATACGTAGAATTGGAAAAGAGTGTGGCAAGGCGGGAGGTTCATGTTGCCGAGGTCGGCGACATTCCAGCTGCTGACAATTATTCGGCGGGAGTCGGGATTTTCCCGGATGGTTTTCACTGCCTCTGCAATCTGATCGATAAAGCCGCCATTGTAGTCGGGCCATGAGCGCCATTGAAATCCATAGATGTGTCCTAACGATCCGTCAGGATCCGCCCATTCGTTCCAAATCCTGACTCCGTTATCCCGGAGATATTTCACGTTTGTGTCGCCGGCGAGAAACCAAAGAAGCTCATGAATGACGCTTTTAAGATGGATTTTCTTTGTCGTAAGCAGAGGAAAGCCCTTCGACAGATCGAAACGCATCTGATAGCCGAAAGTGGAGATGGTGCCGGTGCCTGTACGGTCTTCCTTACGATGACCGTTCTCCAGAATATGTCGTAATAAATCCTGATATGCTTTCATTAAAAAACTTATTTTTCGCCACCGACTTTATTCATCAACGGTGTGGCTCGCCGGTTGCGATGAATCTGATAGCGGATGGCATCGTTCGGACAGACTTTGAGACAATCGAAACATCTTATGCATCTCGAGTTATCGACATATCTGCTCACCACCTTTATGCAATGGGCCTCGCAAATCTCTTCACATTTCATGCAGTCGATGCATTTGTCGGGGTCAATCTCGATATGCAGGAGAGTGTAGTCGCTGAGCAGTCCGAGGGCTGTACCGACAGGGCAGATCTCCGTGCAGAAACTGCGGCCTGTGAAAAAAGCGCATACTGCCAGAAGCGCTCCTGAGAGAATCCCGGCGGCTATGCCTGTGGCCATCCCTATGCCGAGTTCAAGCCATATCTCCTCCTGAGCGGATGGATGGATCGCTCCGCAAATATTGCGCATGATGCTCCAGGGCTCAAGCCAGAAGGGGACTACGGCAACCCCAAGCGGGAGACAAATGTAAAAGATAACAGCGAGCGGAAACCGCACGGCGTCCGGCTGCCGGAAAGAGAGAGGACGCCGCGCTCCGCCAAAGCGTCGCCTCAGCCAGATCACAACGTCCTGATACGTGCCTACGGGACAAATTGTTGAACAATAGATTCGCCCGAAAACAAATGTAATCGCAAACCATATCAACACAGCACCCATCCCCACTGCTATGAGCGACGGGATAATCTGTATCTTTGCCACCACCCTTGCTATCGGATGCACCGTAGGACTTATTGCGAGATAAGCTACGGCAAGAACAAAGAAAAGGATGGCGAGAAAGATGCGTATGGTGCGCAGATCTTTCATTTTTATCTTTTTCCGTTACGTTTCTGCTGCTCCTTCAACATTGCCTGCTGCTGGCGCTGCATCTCTTCGAGACGTGCCATGAAGCCGCTCTTTTTCTTAGGCTTCTTCGCATTCTCAGCCATAGCTTTCCTGACATCTTCCTCCTTCACGAAGAGACGGAAGGCGTAGGTCTGCGCTATAGTGATGAGAAGGGAAAGGAAGTAGTAGTAGGAGAGACCGGCGGCATAGTTATTGAAGAAGACCATGAAGAAGATGGGCATGAGATACATCATCCATTTCATGCCGGGCATTCCTCCGCTCTGGCTTTGCATGTTTATGCGGGTGTAGACGATATTGGTAACGGTCATCAACAGACAGAAGAGCGAGATATGATTGCCGAAATATTCTGTGATGAGAGGTATGTTGCCGCTCCAGGAGATTATGGCGTCAGGGGCAGCAAGGTTTTTCGCCCAGAGGAAACTTTCTCCACGCAGTTCGATGGCTGACGGGAAGAAGGAGAAAATTGCGATAAGGATAGGCATCTGGAGGAGCATCGGCAGACAGCCTGACATGGGATTTGCACCGGCTTTGCTATAAAGCGCCATTGTCTTCTGCTGACGTATCATGGCGTTCTCAGTGCCGGGATACTTATCATTTATTGCCTTGATGTCGGGAGCGAGCACCCTCATCTTAGCCTGACTCATAAAGCTCTTGTAGGTGAGAGGGAAGAGCACGAGCTTGATGAGGATGGTCATGATGAGGATCACAATGCCATAATTGGATATGAAAGAGCCCAGGAAATTAAACAGAGGAATGACGACCCCGGTATTAATCCATCTGAGCACCGACCAGCCGAGAGGAATGAGTTTCGTGAGTTTCAGGTTCTCGTCGGCTACAGTGTGCTTGTCGAGACCGGAAAGGAGAGGATAGAGGTTCGGACCTATGAACAGGGAGAATTTCGCCGGAACGGAGGCGTTCCAGTCATAGTCGTTGGAGACAGCCTCGGTTGAGAATCTCTTTAGGAAATAGGGCTCGTTTTTCAATACCGTAGATTCGAAATCGGCTGTATTGAAAGGGCGATCGGCAATCAGCACGGAGGAGAAGAACTGATTCTTGAATCCTATCCAGCGCACCTTAGCCTCGCGTTCCTCCTTATCATTCTTATTTTCGGAAAGATTTTCTACGGAGCCGCCGGCAAATTTGTAGTAAAGGGCTGAATTTCTCTCCTCGAACATTTTTCCCTTTTCCTGACGGATAAGATCCTGAGTCCAGTTGATGACGAGGTTGCGGTTATTGCTTTCCACCACTTTTGCCATGCCATCCTGGACTATACGGATTCCGACTACGTATGAATCCCCCTTTGGAAGAGTGTATTCAATTCCCCAGTAAGCTCCGTTTTCCATCGGAAGAGACATGAGCACGGTTGTGTCGTTGACCATTTTGGGAGAGAAATAGAGATCAGCAGTGCTGACCGCCTGCGGCAGCGGGAGCTGGAAACTGAGACTGTTTGTAGTGTCGTTGAATATCACCACCTTATCTTTGCGCTGTTTGCTTTCGTCGGGGGTGTATTCAGTGTCATATTTCTTTAGCTCGGCACGTGTGATGGTTCCTGATTTGGCACTGAACTGAAGTTTGATAACGTCGTTCTCCATCTTCACGACAGAGTCAGAGCCATTCAGGAATTGGGCAAACTTGCCATATTTCCCTATGGAGATGGAAGCGGTGCGGACTGCCTCTACAGCCTTACGCTGTTCGAGGGCAGACATCTTCTTGAGGTCTTTATTGCAAACGTCATTCCAGTCAAGAACCTTTCCGTCGACAATAACGGTTCCACTCACTTTGTTGCCGGCTACCGTCAGGTCAATGGCGCCATTTTTTAGGCGGCTGGCATGAGTGCTGTCAGGAAGAATCACTGACTCGCCATTGAGTATTATGTTCTTGACGAGCCATTCCTGTTCGGTAGAGGTCAGGGAATCAGCTGTCGCAGGCTGCTGAGCCATTTGGGAAGGGGAGTCGTTGTCCTCAATTGTAACGGTCTCCTTTTTCGGAGAAAGCCACATAAACCCGAAAAAAACGGCTGCCATTAGCAGGAGTCCGATACCGGTGTTTTTATCCATTATTTTCTTGTTACGGTTGTTTTAGTTTTGAAAAAGATTAAATCATATTTTATTGGCACGTTCATGTCCGTAGGCGATGGCTGCCTTTATAAACGCTACGAAGAGAGGATTTGGATGGAGGACGGTGCTTTGATACTCGGGATGATATTGAGTGCCGACAAACCATCTTTTGGCGGGAATCTCCACTACCTCCACAAGTCCTGTTTCGGGGTTCTTGCCCACGCACTTCATTCCTGCCGCTTCAAAACGCGAGCGGAAGTCGTCGTTAAATTCAAAGCGATGACGATGCCTTTCGCTCACTTCCGTAGTTCCGTATGCCTTGGCTGCGATGGAGTCTTCATCCAGACGGCATTTATAAGCCCCGAGTCGCATCGTGCCTCCAAGATTGGAAATGCTTTTCTGCTCCTCCATGAGGTCGATTACATTGTAGGGGGTTGCATGATCCATCTCCGTAGAGTTGGCTCCTTGCAGCCCAAGCACATTTCGCGCGAACTCAATCACCATACATTGCATTCCGAGGCAAATTCCGAAGGTCGGCACATCATTTTCACGACACCATTTAAGCGCCACGAATTTCCCTTCAATGCCACGTTGTCCGAATCCGGGGGCAATGATGATCCCATCCATAGGGGAGAGCTTCTCCTCTACATTACCTTCATTCAATTTTTCAGAATGAATGTAGACGAGACGGAGTTTTTTATCACAATATGCGGCGGCATGGCTCAGAGATTCGCTGATAGATTTATAGGCATCCTGCAATTCCACATATTTGCCGACAAGCCCTATGTGTATCTCTTCAGAGGCATTCTCCAGTTTATGAAGGAAATGATTCCATGCAGCCAGATCGGGTTCGCCGTCAGTGGGAATCCCGGTTTTTTCGAGCACAATTTTGTCGAGACCCTGAGAATGCATCATCAAAGGCACCTCATAGATTGTGGGAGCGTCAAGGCTCTGAATAACGGCATTTGGGGAGACGTTGCAGAACTGAGCGACCTTGCGGCACATCGATGCCGGAAGCTCCTTTTCAGTGCGGAGCACGAGAATGTCGGGCTGAATGCCTGCCTGCTGAAGCATTTTCACGGAATGCTGAGTGGGTTTTGTCTTCAGTTCCTTTGCAGCTTTCAGATAGGGAACGTAGGTGAGATGGATGCAAAGGGAATCCTTTCCAAGTTCCCATCTCAACTGTCTTACGGCTTCAAGGAAAGGGGTTGATTCAATGTCGCCCACCGTACCGCCGATCTCCGTGATTACAAAATCGTATTTCCCGGTGTTGCCTAATTTTTTGACGCAACGTTTGATTTCATCTGTGATATGCGGGATAATCTGAACTGTTTTCCCCAGGTAATCACCTTTTCGTTCCTTGTCAATCACGCTCTGATATATGCGTCCGGTAGTAACGTTGTTGGCTCGGGATGTCTGGATATTGGTGAACCTTTCGTAGTGCCCCAAATCGAGGTCAGCCTCATGACCGTCGGCAGTAACGTAACACTCGCCATGTTCGTAGGGGTTAAGAGTGCCGGGGTCGATATTGATGTAGGGGTCGAATTTCTGAATCGTAACCCTGAATCCTCTTGAAAGCAGGAGTCGTGCGAGAGAGGAGGAGATTATTCCCTTCCCTAAAGAGGACACAACGCCGCCGGTTACGAAAATATATTTTGTTTCCACTTCTGATGGTTGTTGATGTTGCCTTAAACGTGCCGGGATAGCCGGCAGGAAACCTCCGCAAGGTTTCAAACTGCAAAATTAATCAGAAAGGTTGAATAATCAAATTGTAAAAATAAAAATCGCGAAAATCGTGAAAATGCCAGGAATAAAACCTAACTTTTTTATCCATAGAACCAGTGAGGCCACAGTGCCCAAGATATTTTAAATGTTCCCTTTTTCCCCTTCTTTCGATTAAAGAAAAAAGCCCCATTTTCCCAAAAAATTCCGTATGAAGTGTTAAAATGGGTATTTTTGCCCTATTTTAACACTCCATACGACCCAAAAAATTCCGCATCAGCCATTTTCTCCCAATTTAAGATTGATAAATTATATGGGGTCTAAGTCTCAGGATTTGGCGAATCGGTAGCCGTCATACATTCTCTTGAACTCTTCCCACACATGTTTCGTGAGAAGAAGTTCTAAAAGAGAGCTCTAAGATCCATCGCTAAGAAATCAGATGTTTTTAGACCTCCATCGCCTACAATAAAAGCTTCTTTTGGATTAAACATTTCTTTGAATTTGTCTAAACCCTCCGTCTTTTTTTCTGCATTGCTTTTGATTTCTATAGCTACCACAGAATTTTTTTTTCTTAATACAAAATCCACTTCATTGTTGCGATCTCTCCAATAGAATACTTCAATCCGTTTTTTGAAAGCCTCATTGAGAATGAAAGCTCCTATTCCCGATTCAGCTATATGACCCCAAGCTTTCCGATTCATCACTGCATCTTTCAAAGTCAAAGGCTCATAAATAGTTTTCAACGCATTATTATAAACCTGCAACTTAGGAATACTGGCCTTTCTTCGAGCCAAATCAATACTAAATTTTTGAAGACCTGAGAGTAGACCACTATCTCCCAATACATTTAGATAGCCGGCTATATTGGTCATGAGACTCCTTGCCGCACTCCAACAATTTGAGAGCCAATTGCTGTTTGAAGCAGGTATATTATCGGCAGAAAAGAACTGATATGGTTCCGCAATATCTTGAACTACTTGTTTTACAACAGTGGATTTTCCTATTTGTCTGGGACCCATTACCACTTGAATAAATCTCCGTGGCTCTTCAAGTCGAGATTTAATTAACTTATATTCTGAACGTTGATACATATCATTACATTTTACGCAGTGCACTGCGTATTTTTACGCAATGCACTGCGCAAAAATACATATCGGTAAGCATTAACTCAACTACACCTTTTAGAGGCTGCAATTAGGTTGTAATTTTGC
>CAMWSM010000068.1 GCA_947176915.1 uncultured Porphyromonadaceae bacterium
TCCTAATCCTAATTTAACTATTAATCCATAACTTTACTAATGCAACAATAAAATTTCTTATGAAACTGTCTTCACTTCCATGTCAGGAAAAGGCACGGAAAGTATATATAGAGCCATCCTTGCAAAGATTTTTATGTGAATGGGTGAATCTTTCTTAAAAGGAGGGCTGTTTCAATTTCGGGTCATAATCAACAATGGGGAGAAGGACGAGGTGGAATCTCGGCTCATCCTCATTTCATCTGCAAAGTTAACAATAAAATAATTCACAACATAAAAAAAGATGGATTAATTTTTATTAACCCTGCTTTTTTCTAATGTTAATGAATTTTTCCGTTGAGTTGGCCTATATTAGGAATTGCGGGAATAGGGGCGGTGCGGTCAAGGAGGGTGGGAACAACGGAAGCAATGCCATGAGAAAGGCAGTATTCATCAGTGTCAGTGCTTTCCGGCTCTTCATTGACGAAGCTTCCTGTGAGCCAATAAAATTTTCCGCCATGGGGGTCGGTGTAGACCTTATATTCATCGTCCCAATTTCCGCGGCATGCTCTCACCACCCTGCATTCCTCGGGTAGAGAGGGACGGTCGGGGATATTGACATTAAGACATATTCCCTCGGGGAGACCGTTGCGAAGAGTCCATTCCACTATCTTCTTCACAAAGGGGAGGCACACCGAGAAATCAGCATCGGGAGAATAGTCGGTGAGAGAGAAGCCGATCGAGGGGACACCGAAGGCACATCCTTCCATAGCCGCTCCCATAGTGCCGGAATAAAGGATATTGATAGAGGCATTCGAGCCGTGGTTTATTCCGCTGACGATAAGGTCGGGACGGCGCGGAAGAAGATTATGCATCGACAGCTTTATGCAATCTACGGGAGTGCCGTCTACCTTTATCATCTTCGCGCCATGATAGTCAGGAAGATATGTGGCACGCAAGGGACCGTTGACAGTAATAGCCATTGACTGGCCGGAACGTGGAGCATCGGGACAGACACAGAAGACTTCTCCGAAAGGGAGAAGAGTGTCAATAAGAGCATGAACGCCGTTGGCGTTGATGCCATCATCATTTGAGACGAGAATGAGAGACATGGCGGGATGGTGGGATATTAAGATGTTAAGAAAATAAGATGGTAAGATGTTAAGAAAATAAGATGGTGAGGGAGGGATGGTAATTATTAAACGGGGGGAGGAGGGAGTTATTGAAAAAAGGGGGAAGAATAATGGTTTTTTGTGTATTTAATAGGTGTTTTACATATTTAATAGGTAATTTTGCAGCATGAAACTTCAGGCAGACAAGATTGGAGAGCTGATGAACATTACTACACTCTCCACAACGGAGATTGACACTCTCCTTACGGATTCGCGCAATCTTACTGTGGCAGAGAGCAGTATGTTTTTCGCCATCCCAACTCCCAATGGCAATGACGGGCATAAGTATATGCGTCCTCTTTATGATAAGGGGGTGAGACATTTCGTGGCCAACTATATTCCGGAGGATATGGAGGGTCTGGAAGACGCCATTATTATGCTGACAGAGGATACGGTCGGGGCATTGCAGCGGCTTGCAAGCTCGCTTCCCCGTCCGGAGAATATGGAGATGGTTGCCATAACCGGCTCACGGGGGAAGACCACGCTGAAGGAATGGATCTATCAACTGACAGAACCGCTTTGCGAAATTTCAAGATCACCCCGCAGCTATAACTCACAGATAGGGGTGCCTCTCTCCTTATGGGAAATAACGGAGGGGAGTGAGGTTGCACTGATTGAGGCAGGCGTGTCAGAAAAGGGGGAGATGGAGAGGCTGGAGAGATGCATCAAGCCGCACACAGTGATTTTCACCAATATCGGAGAGGCTCATGCGGAGGGTTTCGGCTCGACAGAGGAGAAGGCAGAGGAGAAGGGAAGGATGGCAATGAATGCCGAGACAATAATTTTCCCGGGGGATGACGCTTTGTTGCGCGAGGCACTCCTCCCCTACTCCGGTGATAAAAAATTTATCGTATGGAGCAGAAATGAAAAATGTGAAGGCGTTGAAGAATTTCTAAGGGATGTCGCCTCGCAGCATTTCATTATGAAGGAGAAAGACAGGGAGGCTCACTTATGGGAAGTGATCAAGGGGGATGAAAGTTTTGTGATTCCGATGGCGCTGACAACGGATGCGGAAGTGGAAAATGCCGGCAACGCCACTGCATTTATGATTCACAGGGGCTATCCCCTCCCGCTGATAAAGGAGCGTTTCAGCAATCTTTATAAAATAGGGACACGGCTGAATGTAACGGAGGGGGTAAACGGGTGCTCTCTCGTGCTTGACTCCTACACCAGTGATGTAACCTCTCTCCTTCCAGCCATTCAGTTCATGATGCGAAGAGGGATTGCAGGGCAAAGGAGCGTCGTGGTCATGAGCGATGTGCAGCATGAGACGGGAAACAGCCGGGATGCCTACGGGAAGATCGCACAGGTCATAAAGGACACCGGCGCAGACAGATTCATAGGGGTGGGGAAAGAGATGAAAAGAAATGCCGACCTCTTTAAGGAGGATTCACTTTTCTTTGATTCAACTGAGGAGCTGCTTGAGAGTCTTCATCCCTCTGATTTCGTCAACGAAGCGATATTGATCAAAGGGGCTCCAAGTTTCGGATTCGGAAGGATCATCGAACTTCTGGAAGCCAGGAAACATGAGACGGTGCTTGAAGTGAACCTTGACGCCATGATAAGGAATTACAATTATTTCCGATCTCATCTTCCTGCAGGGACCGGAATCGTAGCGATGGTGAAAGCCTCGGGCTACGGAGCGGGAAGTTACGAAATTGCCAAGACTCTTCAGGATTGCGGAGCAGCATATTTGGCAGTGGCTGTGCTTGACGAGGGGATAGAGCTGCGGAAAAAGGGGATACGGATGCCTATAATGGTTATGAATCCTAAGGTTGTAAACTACAGGTCGATGTTTTCAAACAGGCTTGAACCTGAGATATACAGTTTTGAAATGCTGCTGGATGTCGTGAGGGAGGCGGAGAAAAATTCGCTTAAGGACTACCCCATACATATCAAACTGGACACAGGGATGCACCGTATGGGGTTCATAGGGGATGAGTTGGATGAGGTGATAAGGATTGTCAACAGTCAGAAGGGGGTGAGAGTAGCGAGTGTTTTCTCCCATCTCGCCACAGCGGATTGTGTAGAGATGGATGATTATACGGAACTTCAGCTCTCACGTTTTCAGGAGATGACGGAGACCTTGATGCGAGGCATCCCCTACCCTTTCAAGCGTCATATCCTTAATTCAGCAGGAATATTGCGCTACGGGGACAGGCATCATTATGATATGGCACGTCTCGGAATAGGATTGTATGGCGCCAACACTCTTCCTGAAAGTATTGAGAAACCGTTGTCGGTGGTGTCAACTTTGCGTACCGTCATCATCGCAATCAGAGAATGGGAGGCTGATGAAACGATCGGCTACGGAAGATGGGGGAAACTCACCCGGCGATCAAAAATCGCTACTATTCCTATTGGATATGCCGATGGGATGAACAGGCATTTCGGACGTGGGAATATCTCGGTAAGAGTGAACGGGAAAGATGCTCCTACAGTGGGGAATATCTGCATGGATGCCTGCATGATTGACGTTACGGGGATTGACTGCAAGGTTGGAGATGCGGTGGAGATTTTTGGAAATGAAGCTCCTTTGCAGCGGCTGGCGGATGCGCTTGATACTATTCCCTATGAGGTGTTGACATCGGTTTCGCCCAGAGTCAAGAGGATTTATTATAGGGAGTAAGGTATTAGGTATTAGGTATTAGGTATTAGGTGTTAGGTGTTAGGCTACCACTGGGAGAAGGGGCAATCCCTTGCCCCGACCGCGACGCATTCCCCTTAATCCTAACGCCTAATGCCTTGAGCCTAACGCCTAATGCCTAATGCCTAACCAAGCGCTTCGAGGCATTTCTTTACTTCTTCGTCGGTGGTGTGGAGTTTCTCTTTGCAAAATTTCAGGAGTTCGAGCGCTCGGGATGTGTAGGAGGCGAGAGAGTCAATATCACAATTTTCGGATTGCATGAGGGATACTATGCTTTCCAGTTCTGTAATTGCTTCGGAATACTTCATAAAAGGGATGGTAAGATGGTAAGAAAATAAGAAAATAAGATGGTAAGAAAATAAGATGTTAAGAGGGTGGAGGGAGGACTTCGCTTTCTATGGTGCCGTTGAGGAGAGTGGTGGTGAAGCGGGTTCCGGGTGGAAGGAGGGAGGCGTCGCTCACGGCTTTTCCGTTGAGGCGGGTTATGCTGTAGCCACGTTGTAACGTATTTGAGGGACTCAGCACCTTAACTAAAGATTCAAGGGACTCCAGACGCATTTTTGAGCGTTGGAGGACACTGTCAATTCCGAGACGAAGTGTCTTTTCCACTTCCGACAAGCGGTCGGAAGCACGGGCCGTCCTTGCCGCTGAGAGAGATCTCACAAGGTCGGCGATTCGGTCAAGATTAACGGAGGCATTTTTTATTCTGGAACTTACAAGGACGGGAATGCGCGAGAGCTCCTTTTCGAGAAGAGCCTGCGAAGCCGTTATCCTTGCCTTGGCAAGAGCCGGAATCATCGCCTCGATATTTGCAAGGCGTCGGGTCTCCCCTTTTATGCACTCCATGCTGTAGCGGGCAATCCAATCGGCGAGTCCGGCAGCCCTCCCCTCCGCTTCACGAAGACGATCGATTAGGAATCCCGCAACCGCTGTGGGGGTCTTCATGCGGATATGGGCTATCTCATCGAGCACAGTGCGGTCGCGTTCATGTCCGATTCCGACAATGACAGGGAGAGGGAAAAGCGCCACAGCCTTTGCGAGATCATAGTCGTCGAAACCGTTAAGATCTGTTGTAGCGCCTCCACCCCGGATAATCACGACACAGTCCCAGAGGTCAATGGTCTGCTCCACCCTTTCAAGAGCAGCACGAATGGAGGAAGATGTGCGGTCGCCCTGCATTATGGCAGGGAACAGGCGGGGATAAAACTTCAGATCATCGGCATTCCCGAGCAACTGATTCATGAAATCGCCGTAGCCGGCTGCCCCTTCGGCAGAGATCACTGCTACACGCTGAGGAGCAATGGGGAGTGAAACCTCCTTATTACGGTTGATAATACCCTCGTTAGTGAGGCGCATGATTATTTCCCGGCGCAGACGCTCCATATCTCCTAAGGTGAAGGAGGGGTCAATATCCGAGACATTGAAAGAGAGGCCGTAGAGAGAATGATGGTTGACGCCGCCCCGCAACATGACCTTCATTCCGGTGGCTATATCGCGGCCGGTGGCATTAAGGAATTTTCTACGGAGAGGATAGAAAACCGACGCCCAGATTGTGGCTCTCATTTTGGCTACAGTCTGTCCGGCTGCATTTTTCTCAATAAGCTCCATGTAGCAATGTCCGCCATTTATGCGGACATCACTTAATTCAGCCACCACCCAGGCATTCCACAGTTCAGGGACACGGCGCATCGCCTCCCCTATCCAGGCAGTGTACTGGGAGAGAGTCATTCCATTGTTCATTCGGCGCTCTCCTTCATTACGCCTATCTCTTTCAAGGCTCCTGTAGTGGGGTCGAAAACAGCAAATGAGGGGGCTTTCTTATCGGAGAATATCGCCGGATTCAATCCGAAAGTAACGCCAAACTGCGACATTTCATATTCGGAAGCAAAGAGATCGCGTCCCATGTAAGAGATCGTTATCTTTGCCGCGCCGGGCACACAGTATGCAACGGCATCCTTAGGAAGCTTCTTCTCCTCACCTTTGGCATCGGTCGGAAGAACACCCTCCTCAGTGATATGGACGGTAATATATACGGGCTCTCCGCTATAGTCGTCCGGAGCTACAAAACCCTCGAAGTCAGAAAGCCGGAAAAGGACATTACGTGCATTTTCAACAGGGACGTAGGAGAAACGGCGGACGACAGTCTCTCGAGTTACATTTCCAAGGAATGCCGCAGAGAGCGCCTTCTCCTGATGAGCGAGAGAATTGAGCATGAGCTCCATCTGCTTTCCATCGGCAGGCATTGTTTCGGCAGTGCCCCTGGTAAGGGATACTTTCGAATCCCTTATCTCCATGAGATTTTCCGCGAGCATCTGTGCCTGCTTAGCCGACGACTGCGAGGCAATGAAATCCTCATCGACATATTGAAGATATTCCTGTGGAGCAAGTTTCTCACCCTCCAGCTTGTTGGGAGGAAGAGGGGCGGGAGAAACCGGCGCCTTAGGCTCGGCATTTATAGAGAGGAGCATATTGTCGGCATCCACTCCGATATATGTCAATGCACCGGGCTTGAGCTGCATCAGGTAGCGCTCGTCGGGATTAGGGATGCCGTATGGGCGAACAGAGACAGACTTTATGGTCCATGACTCACCGTTCTCCTTGATCACGTTGTCGGAACCTGTGTATTTTTTCGCATAGCGATAGTATGGTCCTGCCTCGCGAACCTCGCGCACGGCAGTAACCTCCACCTCAAGCGCGGTTATGGGGAGGGTATAGATCAGACCATATTCGTTATGCTTTTCAGCAGTCAGAATCTTTGTTTGCTGAGAGGATGCCTGAAAAGAGGCGGTCAGCAGGAGGAGAGCGGCTATGACCGTGGTTTTCATATTAAAAAGGGGTTTAGGGTTCAAATTTTGCCACGAGTAATTATAGAGCGTATTGCCTTTCCACAGTTGTCAGCAATGTCAGTCGCCATTATGCCGTATTCGCCTTTATCGGCAAGGGCAAGATCGCCGGCAAGACCATGCACGAATACCCCGACAAGGGCGGCATGTTCAGGACGGTAGCCTTGAGCGAGGAAAGCGGAAATCACCCCCGTGAGGACATCGCCTGAACCGGCGGTTGCCATTCCGGGATTTCCGGTGGAATTGAAATAAACGCGTCCTGTGGGTCGCACTGTGGCTGTGTAATGACCTTTCAATACTATGATTATGTTGTAGTATTTCGCCATATCGATTGCCTTTTTCAAGCGCTCTTCGGAGGAATGATGCTCTCCAAAAAGACGGTCGAACTCCCCGATGTGGGGAGTAAGGATCGTGTGTGGAGGAATCATTGAAAGGAGCTGGGGACGGCGGGCGATGCAATTAAGAGCGTCGGCATCAAGAATCAAAGGAGCCGTGCAGTTCTTAAGGAGAGCCTCAAGAGCATCAATTGTGCCCTCATTCGTGCCTATGCCGGGACCGACAGCGACTGCCTGATGAGTATGATGGATTGTCATATCCTTGATATAATGCTCCTGACGGTCGGGTTCGAACATTGCTTCAGGCACTGCAGTCTGGACGATCTGCAGTCCGCCCCGGGCACTATGGACGGTAACAAGCCCACCGCCTGAGCGAAGGACAGCCCTGGCACTCATAACAGCCGCACCCATCATGCCTGTGCTGCCGGCAATAAGGAGAACGGAACCGAAATCTCTCTTATTGGTGAATTTCTTACGCGGCTTAAGGAGAGGGCGGATGCTGCGTGCCTCCACGAGCATGAAATCTGAAGGGAGTTCCTTCATCTTCTTCTCGTCGAGGTCAATATCAAGGAGCTGCCATTCGCCGATTATGTCGGCATTTTCAGCGAAGAAGAAAGAGAGACGGGGAGTCTGGAAAGAGAGGGTGAGGTTGGCGTGAATCATATCACGCTGATGGACATTATTATTCCATTCTCCAAAGAGACCGGAGGGAATGTCGATGGATATTACGTAAGCGCCGCTGTCGTTTATAAGTCGGGCGAGCATCACGAAGCCACCCTGAAGAGGCTGCCGGAGTCCGGAACCGAAGAGACCGTCGATGACGACATCATTTTTTCCGAGATAAGGGGGCTGAAAATCATGTTTTACTTCAGTGAAATCAATACCATCCATTGCGATAAGCTTTTTCCTCTCCTCATCACAATCATGGCTAAGCTTGTTGATGACATTAAAAAGGAACACCTCCACCTTCTTGTAGCCCTGCTCAAAGAGCATTCTGGCAAGGGCAAGGGCATCTCCTCCGTTGTTTCCGGGGCCGGCAATCACGACTATTCTCTGCGAGGGGAGGAAACGGGTCATGATTTCCACCGAAAGAGCAGTGGCGGCTCTTTCCATAAGCTCGATAGAATCTATTTTTTGTGCCTCGCAGGTAGCGCTATCTATTTCGGGTATAAGGTTGGATGCAAAAATTCTCATAAGATATTACCTTTTCAGAAAAGCCGAAAATGAATGGCCGAATAAAATGATTTGAAAAGTATTTGCAAATTTAGTTCAGATTGGTGTGATTTGCAAATAAAATAACAACTTTCAGATAAAAATGGAAGTTAAAGAAACAGAATTTGAAAAAAAAGGGAGATAGTTTTTGCAGGGCGAATGATTTTTTGTATTTTTGCATCAAAATGTGCCCAACGCACGAAAAAATATAGACAAAACATGGTAGATTACAAGAAACTTGGCCTTGTCAACACAAAAGAGATGTTTGCCAAGGCAGTGCATGGCGGTTATGCCATCCCCGCATTCAACTTCAACAACATGGAGCAGCTTCAGGCCATCATCAAGGCAGCTGCCGACACCAAATCACCTGTTATCCTTCAGGTATCAAAGGGAGCACGCAACTATGCGAATCCTATCCTTCTCCGCTACATGGCACAGGGCGCAGTAGAGTATGCTAAGAGCCTTGGCTGGGAAAAGCCTGAGATCGTTCTTCACCTTGACCACGGCGACAGCTTCGAGCTTTGCAAAGACTGCATCGACAACGGTTTCTCTTCCGTAATGATCGACGGCAGCCACCTTCCCTACGAGGAGAATGTTGCCCTTACAAAGAAGGTTGTAGACTATGCTCACAAATATGATGTAACAGTAGAGGGAGAGCTTGGTGTGCTCGCAGGCGTTGAGGATGAGGTAAGCTCAGACCACCACACTTATACTGATCCGGAAGAGGTAATCGACTTCGTAAACCGCACAGGTTGCGACAGCCTCGCCATCTCAATCGGCACATCTCACGGCGCTTACAAGTTCACTCCCGAACAGTGCACACGCGACCCGAAGACCGGTCTTCTCGTACCTCCTCCATTGGCATTCGACGTGCTTGAGGCAGTTGAGGCTAAGCTTCCTGACTTCCCGATCGTGCTCCACGGTTCTTCTTCAGTGCCTCAGGAGTATGTCAAGATCATCGACGAGAACGGCGGCAAACTTCCTGATGCAATCGGCATTCCTGAGGAGGAACTCCGCAAGGCAGCCAAGATGGATGTTTGCAAGATCAATATCGACTCCGACAGCCGTCTCGCAATGACAGCCGCTATCCGCAAAGTCTTCAATGACAAGCCCGCAGAGTTCGATCCGCGCAAGTATCTCGGTCCGGCTCGCGATGAGATGGAGAAACTTTACAAGCACAAGATCATCAACGTGCTTGGTTCTGACGGCAAATCAGAGTAATTCTCAAGATCCGATAAACCTTACAAGCGGGATTCTTCATTTTAGAAGTATCCCGCTTTTTTTGCTGTCTATAATTCTCCAAAATATCAATCCTATTGTAAGACACAGAGGGTTTAAAATAAAATTATTACGGACTACGTTTTTATAATATGCGTTTTCGAACAGCCATAATCTGGAACGGACTTTCACAATTCGGACAGTCGGGGATCACCTTGCTGTCTACAATTATTCTGGCACGTATGCTAACTCCGGATGATTTCGGATTGGTGGGCATCGTGGGCATCTTCATAGCATTCTCCCAGATGATGGTGGATTCAGAGATGGGAGGGGCTTTGCTGAGGAAAAAGATTGTAACACGCATGGACTATTCGACACTGTTCTGGTATAGTCTCGGTGTCAGCATCCTTATATACGGTGTGCTTTTTCTCACTGCTCCATACGTAGCGCGTTTTTATAGCCGTCCGGAGCTTACGGGCGTTATCCGTCTTCTGAGTGTGTGCATCGTGATTCATTCATTCAGGGTCGTGCAGTTTATCATTCTGCTCAGGGAATTGAAATTCAAAATATCTGCCATCATTAATATTGTGAGCGGACTGATCGCATTAGGGACAGCAATCTTTTTGGCATATAAAGGATATGGATACTGGGCTCTGGTGTGGCAACAGATTGTAATGTCAGGAATGCTGGCAGTGCTCATGACCTGTTATAATAAGTTTATTCCTGTCTTATCCATCTCTAAAGAATCCTTTCTCTATCAATTCAGATTCGGGATAGGCCTGTTAGGAGGGAACATGGTCATAACCATAGCAAATAATATCTCTACAAACATTATCGCAAAGATTGCTTCTCTACAGTTTACGGGCTATTATACCCAGACCACAAGACTCACAAATTTTTTTCAAACATCCATAAGCTCGATTTTTAATCAGAGCATTTATCCGCTTATGAGCAAGTTTGAGACACTGAGGGAAGTGAAAGGAATGTATAGAAATCTCCTCCTGGTGATGACTTTAGGAATGGCTCTTATTATAATGATGATTGAACTTTCGTCTTCATGGTTGATTCAAATTGTTCTCGGAGAAAGCTGGATGCCAGTTGTGCCTATATTCCAAATACTTCTGTTGTCTGTCCTTCCGGCTTGTCTGCAGGTTGTATGCCGGAATGTCATGAAGACTTTAGGCACCACCGGAAAAGTTATGGTCATAGATTCCGCTATTTCCTTACTTTTACTTTTAGCATTGTTCATATCAGCTTTTATAAGCACATATTCCATACTTTGGGCGATAGTGTCGGTTCAATTTATCGGAGCTATTATATGGATTGCTGTCGCAGAATGGCAATTCATGAGAATGAAATCCCTAAGAATTGACTGATGGAATATCTTTTCCCCGTCATATTGGCATTGATAGGAATCGGAATGAACACAAGGTTTTCTCCTGCCGCGAGAAAAGTGTATCTGCTTGTTATCCTTTCGTATATGGTTATTTTAATGGGGATTCGCTATCGCGTAGGGATGGACACGATAGGATATATGAAAACCTTTAAGGAGAGCCTGCCGTTGGATAAGATATTCACTGTTAAGGTTTTCACGCAACGCCATGAACCGGGTTATCTTCTGTTGTGCTCCATCTGCAAATTATTTTCTAAAGAATTCTGGCCCGTACAACTTATCATGAACCTGATCACGTGTTGCGGGATATTCATTTTCCTCTACCGCAACTGCCGGAATGTCTTCATGGGGATATTCCTCTTTCTTATCTTGCAATGGCTCTACTTTTCAACGGAAATAATGCGGGAAAGCGCCGCTATCGCAATTTTTCTTGTCAATTATCGCAATATGGCGGAGAAACGCTGGGTGAGGTACTACCTTTTCTCCCTACTCTCAATTTCATTCCATTATTCGGCAATCCTGATATGGTTTCTCCCTTTGGCCAGATTCCTTAAGCCAAATATATTCTTCTTCATTTTCTGTATCGGAATACTTGGAATTACCCCGTTAGTAGAACAATTTAATAAACTGCTGGCGTTAGGGATAATTTCCGAAAAAATATCAATCTACGTAAAAGAAGTAGACAATGTAAACATGAACTGGCGCATATCAGAGATGATTAAGACCGGCTTTCCTGCCATCCTCACTTTCATCTTATATAAATATTCTCATCTGAAGAGCCGCTTCCAACCGTTTATCCTTCTGCAGATTATTTTCTGTTGCGGAGCGTTCGCCATACCGGTCATCTTCCAGAGATTTACAAACTACACGACCCTTTTTGTTATCGCCGCTCTCGCGAATTACCTTTTCCTCCAATACGTAAATCCGATTTTGAGAATAACAGTGATTGGGATAATATGCCTAAGTCAGTCAATCTATTACGTCTCCCTTTATCCTGCATGGTATCCTTACGTTTCTATCAATAATCCGATCACTGTTCAGGAGCGTGAGAACCTTTATCGGAAGATATGGAAATAAGTTTTCCTCTTTCTATGTAAAAATTCAGATTTTTTGATTAAATTTGTGGAGAAAGATGAGTATGGGTGTCTCACCTATATCTTTGAGGCGGTATAATATAATATGGAACAGGATAACACTTACATACGTTTTGATTGGGCTATCAAGCATATACTCCGGGATAAGGCTAACTTTGATATTCTCGAAGGATTCATCTCCGTGCTTACCGGGGAGGAGGTCAAGATTGTAGAGATTCTTGAAAGCGAATCCAATCAGGAGGATGCGGATGACAAATTCAATCGCGTTGACATTAAGGCAAAGAACAGCCACGGACACTTAATCATAGTGGAGGTGCAGCTCACGCGCCAACTCTATTATCTTCAGAGAATCCTTTACGGCACCTGCAAGGCAATCACCGAGCATATTAATATCGGCGACAAGTATGATCAGGTAAAGAAGGTGTATTCAATCAGCATCCTCTATTGCGATTTCGGGAAAGGGGACGATTATGTTTATCACGGGGAAACAATTTTTCGCGGGATCCACACAGGCAATGATCTGGTTGTGAATGTAAAGGAAAAGGGGGTCATTGTGCCCCACCTCCCTCGGAAGATATTTCCTGAATA
Organism: uncultured Porphyromonadaceae bacterium; assembly: GCA_947176915.1. Classification (GTDB taxonomy): domain Bacteria; phylum Bacteroidota; class Bacteroidia; order Bacteroidales; family Muribaculaceae; genus Lepagella. The sequence goes on from CAMWSM010000068.1 coordinate 12,479, forward strand.
TTACTTGGTAAGGGTGAATGTATATGACAAGATCCCTGAATCGCCTCTGGATGAATGGATGACCTATCTCAAGACAGGGAAGATAAAGGAGAATACACGCACGCCGGGACTTAGGGAAGTGAGAGAAAAGCTCCGGATAATGTCTATGTCGCCAAAGGAGAGAAGGGCATACGATGCTCATATTGATAATATCATGGTGCAGAACGACGTGCTTGATACGGCTCGTGAAGAGGGTCTTGCCGAGGGGAGAGAGGAAGGACTCGCTATGGGGAGAGCGGAAGGACTCGCTGTGGGGAGAGAGGAAGGCAGAGCGGAAGGCAGAGCAGAAGGCAGAGCAGAAATTTTGCGTCAGCTTTTCAAAGGGGGTATGTCGGCGGAGGCCATAGCCACAGCCCTTAATCTACCTCTTGAGGAGGTAATGAAAATATGCGAGCGCCTCAGATAATTGATCCTGTGAGATGATTAAGATCAGCGCGGTCTTAGTTCTTTATCATCCGGATCTGGAGTTATTACGTCAAAATTTGAATGCAATAACTCCTCAACTGGACAGAATCTATATCATAGATAATTCACCGGAGACTGACATTGGGAGCTGGGACGGGTTTGAATCCACTCACATCTATATTCCCTTACGCTGCAACACAGGGATTGCAGCGGCACAGAACGTGGGTATAGAAAAGGCATTGCAAGACGGAACAGAGATGATTTATTTCCTTGATCAGGATAGCGTCTCTCCTGAAAACATAATTGAAAAACTGGTTTTAAATTTTGAACGCCTGAACGAAAGGGGAATCAAAGCTGGAGCCATAGGAGCATTGCCAATAAACTGCATCACGGGCAAATCTTATATTCCCCCCACCTCTTCAGCTGCCGGAATAGAGGGCATGACGGAGGTGAGGGAAATGATAAGTTCAGGAAGTCTTATTCCGACTTCTGCTCTTGAAAAGGCAGGGACAATGATGGAGGAGTTATTCATTGACGGAGTGGATCATGAATGGTGCTGGAGAGCCAAAGCAAAAGGTGGTTATCGTTTTTTCATTGTAAATGATTGCCAACTAAGTCATCACATAGGACAAGGAGACCGGAGAATGATGTGGTGGAAAGTGGCGATCCCCTCCCCTTTCCGGACTTATTATCTTTATCGAAATATTTTCATTCTATCACGCCTCAGCCATGTGCCACTTTCATACAAAATAAAGAACAGTCTTAAACTATTATTCAAGATAGGCTACTACCCTATTTTCATTTCTCCAAGAAAAGAATACGCCAAAAATATTTTTAAAGGTATCAGGGATGGGATAGAATGTGTTGCATCAATACACCACTTGGATAATAAAAACTAACCATATAGACGTAGGCTGGGATTAGTCCAAAATAGAGGTTCTAAGATATTCTGCCCGGTCCACTAACCATTGTCTAAGAGCAGGAACATGGCTTGCCGTGTCGAAAGAAGATTCGACTATTATCCAAGATAAGTTTTCACAGTTTTTCCATCTTAATCCGTTGAGTTTTACTGAGGACTCGATCAATTGGGCGTAAGAATCAAAATAAGTTAAAAATTCGGGGAGAATTTTCTCTTGAAATTCCATCATTCTCTCCTTATATCTCTCTTTGAACTCTGCACAATTGAAAATCTCCCTTAGAAATAATGGAATTTCAAAAGGAGTATTAGGTAAATGAATCAAAAAAGCGTCATTAGCAGGATATTTAAAATTGCAAGCTACATCGAAATCCCATGCAGGACCAAAATAATACTTCTCTCCTTTTGTAAGATTTTTCTTATGTATATACAAGCTCTTAGGATGACTGAGTTCAGGATTCCCCATGAAGTGGTAAAGCAATAAATAATTGACCGCACTCTCAATATCAAAAGCTTCACTTACTTTTCCCTCCCAAATCAATTGTTCTGCAATATTAAAATCATCTTTCCATAACGCCATACGATCCTCAGGATTGACTCCATCAGGATTATCTTCATAAAGTTCATCAAAATCAGGATCCTTCACCATAACCGGCAGATTCCATCTTGATGAACGGAATTTATATTTCTCGTCAAACTCCGTGCTCAATTCTAAAAGTATCCCTTGATTTTCGTCTATGTCAACGCTTCCACTATTAATGCCTATTTTCTCAGTTAAAGTATAGGCACCAACGTAACTGCCATTGATAAACACATGACACGGCAATATTGTGTTAGCGTATGGCACACCGAGTCGTTTGGCAAGCCACATAGCTAAGGCATTACGCATAAGAGAAGGGTCTATATAATTATTGAGCAAAACAAAATTCTTAGCTTTCTTGAAACCACATATTGAAGTCTTCTTTGGAAACTTCAGGCGCATAGGCTTTTTAGGCATCTCCCATGTGGAATTGCCTCTTCCTTTTATCTGAAGTGATAAACAATCTTGATCGTCGGTATAGCCGTTTCCCTCAATAGAGAGCTTTGCATCCAGATAAAGTTCTTTATCCCATAGACTCGTAACTTCAGGAAAGTCAGGAAGTGTAATTCTTAGCACTGGAATGTCGCTGGAATGAATCACCAGACTATCTATAGCTGACAATGGCACATTTGTTTCTCCGGATATAAAATCCTTTATCACCATGAACATAGTGTCATTTTGTTGGAAATGAGTAATGGAATCCCCTTCAAACATACGGAAATTATTGAATAAACTGTCGTTACGATAAACAGAGACATTAAGCTGTCCATACGTTAAAAATGGGAAACATATAGATATGATTACCAAAAATTGGGAAAATAACTTCATTTTACGATAAATTTAACTGATGGATGATTATCAATTTTTAAAATGTAACTTCCCTTAGGAAAGGATATTAAAGGAATAATAGTTGTTTGTTGACATTGAGTTGCATATACCATACGTCCTGTTAAATCGTAAATAGGACAGTTTACTGATTCCATAATGGAAGTATCATACCTCTTAATCACAATTTCGTTATTGTATATTCTTATTACAGAATGATCATTTTCATAATTATCCACCTTGGAGGGGAAACCCCTTTCATACTTTATTTCTTTAAGATCATCAAGGATTATCGAGATGCTATCGGCTGAAGAAAAGATCCAAAGAGACTTATCCTTAACTTGAATTTTCAAATCGTTCTCCACACTGACGATACTTTCCATACCATTCATATCAGTGAGTTTTAGATTGAATGTTTCTCCTCTACATGGGAAGATTCCATAACCTCCGGAAATAATAAGTAAGTAAAGCAAAAGCTTAGTTAATTTTTCCATTTCAACAGCAGGTTGCAAATTATTAAAGACATTTAACAGAGTTTTCTATTTATTATGTGATCTATGTTCACTAAAAGATTATAGGTTGAGACAAAGGGTGAAATTTCAGGTGATAAATATCCTCACCGAAAGCCAAAGACATATATCGTTTCCAGGAATTATCAATACAACTGAAATATATGTAGTAACATCCGTTTATCTTAAGCAAGGATGAGCGATATAAAGAACGACTATGAATGTCTTCAGGATTGGTTGAGCGAGAAAGGATTATTTGTGGTTCACTGTACTTGTCATTAACCAAATCATAATTTAAATAATATAAATCTGCTGAATTATTATTGTTACCCTTTGTAAAGGCGCATACTATAATATCCGCCATTTCATTCTCGTCCAATAATACATCTAAATGCCAAGGATGTAGTCCATTCCAGTCAATCGGCAATATTTTTTCCGCACTCCATTCCATTGGTTTGGAGTCTCCCCTGCTTTTCAATAAAACAACATCGTCAGCATTGCAATAAAACATATAGTAAACTCCTTTTATTAAAGAAATTGCCGGAGATAAATGCATCATACTTTTTCCATCGGTGTAGACTTCTTCGGGAATAGTCCACGTTATTCCATCTTTCGAAGTTGTCCGCATTATCCGATCTACCTTAATAGCTTCATACGCCTCTCTCCACCAACATTCAAGTTCATTCTTTGCCTCATTAAATACCAGATGCGTATCAGAATTATAACCTCCTATGGGAGCAACTATCAATGGATTGACAAAGCAACCCGGCTGAGACCAAGTCACGCCATCATTAGACACAGCAATTGACGGGTTTTCAGCGGAGATTTCTCCATAAGGATATGGAGTATATGCCATCCAGAATTTATATCCATTCCAACCTTCCTCAAAATACAAAACTTTAGGGTGAATATTTTGAGAATCACCCAAATAATTTGCAAAAGTAAATGTTACAGGAAACTCAGGAGAGATAATTTCCGATGATGCTACAGACTCCGAGGTTTCAGGCTCATTGCAGGAAGAAAATATACAGAAAAAAAGAAATAAAATAAATAAATAAGAATGATGCATGACGTGAATATTAAAATCGTTCGTACATTTAAGCAAGTATTGAAAAACACTTACTTAATATC
>CAMWSM010000069.1 GCA_947176915.1 uncultured Porphyromonadaceae bacterium
TTTATGCGGGCAAAGATACTAAAAAAAAATAAATAATGATTAACTTTGCAGTCTAAATCCGCCTATAAATGCGGAAGTAACCTTGTTATGAAGCGATCTGACATCAGAAAATCCACTCTCTATATAATAGCCTTCTCAGTGCTGTTCTTTATAGTCATTCATATCCTTGCTTTCTTCAGGGAAGAAAAAAAGGAGCCGGAAAAGCAGAGGGTGGCGGCGGCGTCAACCCGCAAGGGAGGACCTGTGTGGAGCGATACTCTTTCCAATCGCTCATCGGAATATTCCCCGCTTGCCGGGATGGACAGAGAGATTCAGAGATTCATGCAGAAGTGGGAGGTGAAGGGTATGTCTTTAGCCGTGGTGCGCAATGATTCTCTAATCTATGCCAAGGGATACGGCTATGCTGACATGGAGAGCGGAGAGAAGATGGATGCCTCTTCCGTGATGCGGATCGCCTCCGCCTCCAAACTCGTTACAGCCATTGGTGTTATGAAATTGGTGGAGCAGGGGAAGCTCAGGCTCGACTCCAAGGTGTTCGGTCCGGAGGGTATTCTTAATGACACTTCTTTTACCAACTCTATTGCCGACCGGCGCATATTTGACATAACTGTAGATCATCTTCTCCAGCATAAAGGGGGATTTGGTCGCGGAGCAGGAGATCCTATGTTCAACACCCGCGAGATTATAGCCGCCAAAGGTCTTTCTCATGCTCCCGATAACAATGAATTGACCCGCATTGTCTTAGGACGAAGATTGGCGTTTCAGCCGGGAAATGGCAGGAGATACAGTAATTTCGGGTATATGCTGCTCTCACTGGTTATGGAAAAGGTTACAGGGAAGAGTTATTGGGATTATATGAAAGAGGAGGTGCTTCAGCCGGCAGGAGCTTTTCAGTTTCATCCGGGGGGGACATATTATGCCGACCGGAATGTGAGGGAAGTGAAATATTATGCTCCCGATGATGAGTTGGTGGAGGAATATAATGGAAGCGGCAGGATGGTGAGCCGTGTCTACGGAGGAAGCAATATCCCGGCATTGATGGGAGCCGGGGGCTGGGTTACCTCTGCATCAGATCTTGCACGCCTTGTGGCAGCCGCCGACGGTTTGCCGGGAGTAAATGATGTTGTTTCGGCAAGCAGTGTGGCGCTTCTCACTGAGAACAATGAGGAGGATAAGAGTTGCCGGGGCTGGGTAGATGTTGAGAAAGGGTTATGGCGGCGCACCGGCACATTGAGCAGCACTCATTCTCTTATTGAAAAATTCCCGCAGAACGATTGCTGGGTCATAATCACCAACAGCGGCAATTGGAAGGGACATCATTTCGGACATCAGTTGGAGCGTCTCATCGACAGATTGCGCGGACAATATGGCAGCGTTATGCCTCACCGCAATTTATGGTAAAAAAAGAATCAAGAGGGGGAAGATAAATGTAAAGTTTTGGATTAAAAACTGAGATTAAAATTTGGTGGTTTCGTAAAAAAGTATTAATTTTGCAGTCGCAAACGCAATCGGGGTGTAGCACAGTTGGTTAGCGCGCTACGTTCGGGACGTAGAGGTCGGGCGTTCGAGTCGCCTCACCCCGACAAGCCGCAGATTCATTGAATCTGCGGCTTTTTGTTTTTAAGTATTTGACTCCTCTTAGTCAATAAATATTAGTAACTTTGCAGATATTTCGATTTGAAACATAATTAACGTTACTCAACCATTAATTGATGAATACTGAAATCAGCTCTAAAGCAATCCGTCGCCTGATGAACCTCTTCCCGGTGGTGTTGTCATTCCTATTATTGTCCTGTTCCGCCCGTGAAGCGACCCGTGCTTTGGATAAAGCTGAATCCATGATGGAATCTCATCCTGACTCCTCCCTTATGTTCCTTGGAATGATGGACAAATCGCTCTTGGATTCAGAGTCTGCCCGTGCTCGTTACGCTCTTCTGATGTCGATGGCTCTTGATAAGAATTATGTCGACACGACAAAATTTGATGTGCTCCAGCCTGCTCTCGACTATTACCTTAAGAAAGGAAGTCCTGACGAGAAACTGAGGACCTATTATCATCAAGGGCGGATATTCCAGAATCAGAAAGACTATGACAAAGCGATGAATTCATTTTTAAAGGGAATTGACATATCTTCTGAATGTAAAGACTCATTGACCTTGGCAAGGACATTGGTAGCTCAAGGGTACCTTTATTTCGAATTCTATGATTTCGAGAACTATACCAATAGTAATTTAAGAGCAGCTGATATTTGTAGATGTCTTTCTCATAAAAATTATGAATTCTTATCTCTTCTAAATGCCCTAAATGGGGCTGTAGTATTAGATAATAAAATTAGAGCGGACAGCATAATGAATCTAATCGATTTAGTCCAACCTCTTACTGAAGGGCAAAATAGGTTATTATTGGAACGAAAACTATCTTATGCCCTGAAATTCGGATCAAGAAAAGATTTAGAGACTATGATGGCTTATAAGGACAGATTTTTAGAATCAGATGCAAATTGTATATTAGATGTGATTTCAGCCTATAATAAACTTGGAAATGATCAAAGGTCGATAATGCTACTTGATTATCTTAATAATAAAAATATTGATTATGATACCCTTAAATATAAATCTATTTGTGTCTCTGTCTATAAAAATATGGGAAAGTATAAAGAGGCTCTTTCTGCATACGAGGATTTTAGCCATAGAGTTGATCTCCTTAATTCTATAAAATTCAATCAGAAGATTCATTCAATTAATGAAAAATATGAAATAGAATTTGAAGCTCAAAAGGATGCACGGAGAAAAGGAAAATTGATATGGGGATGTGTATGGGGGATAGTGATTCTTACAATGGGAATATCCATTCTTATTGTCTCCATTCGGAGCAATAAGATGCAAAAAGATTTAGCAATACAAAGAGCGAGATCTATAGAATTAGAAAATAATAAGCTAAAGTCAGAAAGAGAAAAATTATCACTTGAATATAAAAACCTTCAGTTGGAAAAAGAAAAAAAGGAATTAGAGGCTGAAAACTTATCAAATAGAGTAGAAAGATTAGAGGAAGAGAGTTATAGCCTAAAAAGACTTATAGCGGAAAAGAAGGAATTGCCTTTTGAGGTCGAAAAGGCAATAAAAGTTCGAATTGAAATGCTGAATTCTTTACTTGCGGGATATATAACAGATAATGAGAAGTATGAAAAGCCATACGAGATTTGGGTTAAAGAACTTACAGAAAATACAGAGGAGTTTATGAATTCAAATCGTCTATCATTTCAAGCATCTCATCCGCGCTTCATTCAATATTTCGAGGAGCATGGATTAACGGTAGATGAAATCAATTATGTTTGTCTTTACGCCGTAGGCTTGCGTGGGAAAGAAGTTGGAAACTATATGAAGAAACGTAGCCATGTTAATACGAGCAGTGCAATCCGTAAAAAACTCGGAATTGACAAACATGAGACAAACATAGGAATTTACGTCCGTAGACTCCTCAAAAACTTATGAATAAATAAAACGGGATCTTGAATTTTACAATTAGTGATAATAAGAAATTTATGGGAGAGACTTATATAGGAAGTATTTAAATCTTAAAGAACTGCTTTTTGAACTTTTGTGAAAGTTTGAGAGGGGATGTCCAGAAATAGAAACTGTTATGTTTTATATAAGGTTTATTATTAATTTATTATAGAAGTAATAAATTTAAAAAAGTGAAAGTTTTGTTTTGGTTTATGAAAGTCTATTGAAGTAATTTTGCACCATTAAAACTTAATAATTATAAAATGCAAAAGATTTTATTTTTAACTCTTGTAATCATAGGAAACATTTTCCCATTGATTGCACAAGATTCAAATGGAAATTCTTCTTCTCAACAAATTGAATTAGATTTTCAGAGAGACAAAACTCCTCCTATTATCCTGCGTGCTCCTATGCGCATTCCGATAGAGGTATACTATGAGAAAGAAAGTAGCATACTTAGAGTATATAATTATAGTGAAACTACTGGGGAGGTATTTTTATACCTGGACGGGGAGCTCATAGGTTATGAGTCTGAGATAAATACTTCTTTTTTTATTTCATCACCCGGTTTCTATAAGATAGAAATTATTGGAGAAAACTGGATTGCGGAAGGATATCTTGAAGTATAATAAAAAAACTTCTCATTGAGCTTTTTGAACGTTAATTTCCAAAAATAACCAGTCTTACTTTTGAATACAAAATACTTTCAATTTTGGAACCATCAATTTGAACAGACAATTCAAATCCCTAAATCTTGTAACGATAAATTAGCAAGTTAGCCTTGGGGAATAATTTATTAATTTTTAAATTATTAGCTATGAAGAAATTTAATCTTCTAAATCTGGATGCAGTAAACAAGCAAGAGCTTGTTGCAGTAACAGGAGGAGCCAGCATCCAATCTGAAAAATGTCCTTGTATTTGCTTCGGACCTCTTATTAAAGAAGAAGAGGAAGATGGTAGTAGTGAGGAAGTTAACTACGAGTGTGCCCAGTGTGTAGCATCTGATGCCGCCGGTAGATTGGGCAAGTGATTATCTATGACTGACTATTGTCAAGTAATCTTATGATTGGATGGATTCCGTTCTCCTGAAAAATGGGATAGATCCAGTCATAAGATTATATTATCTCTATCAAAATAGAGTTATTGAAAAAATTATAGAATGATATAACCTATGAAGAAATTATCCATTTTGATATTATCTTTAGTATCAATCTTTAATATTATGGAAGCCCAGATGCAAATATCATTTTGCATGGATACACCTGACTTCACATTCGTCCCAATTGATATGGGAAAATATGAAACTCTCGACACCTGTCGACTCACACTCACTTATCAGTTATCTTACCGTGCCTCCGTTAAGGATGATTCTCTTTCGCGTAAGGATTTAATGGATCTTAATATAGGAGAAATCTATAACAGTTTTTATAGCCGTATATTGAGGGAAACCGATCTAAAAAACTATAAAGACATAAGAAATAGATTAGGATTTACAATTGTTCCTGATGATTGTATTGGATTTGAGATGATGTTTTGCCACGTTGATTCTACTCTTGCTGTTACTAACCGCTTACCTTTCACATCTCAACATATAGAATATTCTCAAAAAATACCGAAAATAGATTGGAATTATTCATCACAAGAAACTGATACAATCATGGGTTATCCCTGCCGAGTCGCAACAGCCCGGATTGAGGGTAGGGAATGGAAAGTATGGTACACACCTGATATACCTCTTCCCTATGGACCATGGCTTCTTAACGGAACAAAGGGACTGGTTTTAAAAGGGATGGACAATGAAAACAATTTCAAATTTGAGGCCGAAGGGCTCTCTACGTCTCCTTCTACTATAATAAGGTATAATTGGGATAGAAAAAAAATGGAGAAAGAAAAATGGAGAGACTTCGAAAGGGAATTTCATAAGAATGCCGGTATGTTTGCCCGTTCCACAGGAGTGAATATTATAATAAAAGATCAAAGTGCCAGAGGTTACCATCCTTTGAATGAAAACTGGGAGGAATTTTATAATCCATTAGAAAAATGATATGGAAATTATTAAAGTAAAAGATCATACATATCTTTATGAGCCAAAAACAAGATTTATCTCTCTTGTTCCTAATTATTTTGTTGAAAATTCTGATCAAAAAAGTGATTATATCCGATATAACCGTAAATTACAGTATTTTAAGGACAATGGTTTGATAACTCAAGATTTTGAGGAGTCAAAACCTATTGGATATTTAAAAATTGGAGATATAGAAATAGCCCTTCATAATACTCATCAGTTGGTATTTGAAGTAACAGACAAATGTAATCTTAATTGCTATTATTGTAGTTACGGGACATTGTATTCCAATCACGATATGCGAGAGAATAAAGATATGCCTTTTGAATATTTTACTACGGTTTATAATTTTTTTCGAAAAAGATGGAACTCAAATTGGAAGAAAGGATTTACAACTCTCTACATCAGTTTTTATGGTGGCGAGCCGTTGTGTAATTTTCATTTTATTCAAAAAGCAGTCGAATACACTAAACTACACCCTATTAATGGGAAACATATCAGGTTCTCAATGACTACAAATGGAGTATTACTAAATAGATATATGGAATTTCTGAAAGAAAATAATTTTGATATCTTGATTAGTATAGATGGAAATAGCCGTAATCATTCTTACCGTAAGTTCAGAAGTGGCTCTAATTCCTTTAATGAAGTGGTTGGTAATATTCGTCTTTTAAAGGAAACTTATCCTAAATATTTTAAAAGTAAGGTAAAATTCAACTCTGTTCTGCATGATCATAATTCAATTAAGGAGATAGATGATTATATTTTTTCTAATTTTGGGAAACACCCTACTGTTAGTGAATTAAATCCCTTTGGCATAGATGAAAATCAGTATGATAATTTCCTCACTATATTTAAATCAAAGGAGAAATCATTTAAAGAGTTGAGTCAGAGAGAGCAGGAACTCTATGGGCAACATTCTCCACAAATTAGAAATTTCACCAAATGGATCTTTCTCAATCTAATGACCACATACTCCACGAATATATCTCATATCATAAAAGAAGAGTCAAACTCAGAAAATATTATTGAAAGGACTGAGTTGCCGACGAAAACATGTATTCCTTTTGAAAGGAAGATGTATATTTCTGTCAACGGTAAGATTTTCCCATGTGAAAGAATAGGACATAAAATGAATTTCGGGCAAATACTCAATGGAAAGTTAGAGATAAATTTTGAAGGTATTGTAAAATATTACAATAGTGCCTTTAAAAAATATCATAAATTATGTGGGAAGTGTATAAAGAAAGATTTTTGTTCTGTTTGTATAACTGGAGATCAGCAAATTAGTAATAGCTGTAATGATAGAGAGTTGAAGGAGTTAAGAGAATTGATAGAATATTTCTCCTGTTATCCTAAAAATCTCATGACTATTATCAAAAAGGTCTCAATAGTATAATATTTTAATAGTACAACTATGAAAAATTATTTTTATTTAGAACCTTATGTCTATTACGAAAGAGGGAAAAAAGGATTAATATTGGTGAATCTCCTTGATGATAAGACTCTCCATTATACCGATCCAGATTCCTTAGAATTATTTGATAGGTTAATTAAGTCTAATTTTGGTACAGTCAGTATTTCCAAGCAGGAAATGAATGTGCCGTTAATAAGAATGTCTGTCGATAATTTTATGGGAGATATAGTTGAGTCGGAGACCCATCCCATGCAGTTTCAGAGGGAAATCAACAATGTAAGGGGTTACAATGCTTACCGTAGAAGCGTTCACTACTCAAGACAAAATATTACTTCTTATATAAGCAAATGTCATATCCTTGCTGATATGTCTCATTCAGACTGTAAAGATTTCATCAATTTGGTAACCGGGGGATTTTCTCCTAATAAAGTTCATTCTCTGAATGATACCAAACTATCATTTGACACTCTAATCGAGTTAATTTCAGATATAATTGAAATTAATCCTTGTATAGAGGTTAATATTTCCGGGATTGATACATATACACTCAAAAAAATTCATATAATGTTCCCAAACTTGAAACTACATCCAATATTGTCCTACTCAACCTTGGAGAAAGACTTGGAGTTATTGGTTTTTTTGAGAGAATCAGAGCTATCTTTTTCAGTCCTGATTGATTTAGACAGTGTGATGTCTTTGAAGGAATATGATTTATCTGACGTAACTCTATTGTGTAAAATAAAAGAATTGGTGGAGGAGAAGAAAATTATCACTCTTTCAGATTTGGGGGTAAATTTAAGAATCTACCCTTCATTAACACCAAACAATTTTGAATATATAACTACTTTTATGTCGCTTACGGTTGAGGAATTAATTAAATTACCTCATAAGTATAGGACAATAAAAATGAATAATCTTATAAACAGTAATTTTTGGGGTCAAATATATCTCTATCCGGACTTAACTTTTTCATACTCTCTATTAAATGAAAAAAACTGTAGCTGGAGAGATTTCAAAACTACTTTTGAGAAGGATTTTCTTTCTGGATCTTTCTCTTGGAGGATGGTAAGGAATTTCAGCCAGTGTAGAGATTGTGCGTTTCAAAGATTATGCCCATCTCCAAGTTATATAGAAATAAATTTAAGAAATAACCAACAATTAGATTGTCTAATGGATATCTGCCTTCCTTCGGAAGAGAATTAAACATTATAAGTTATTAAATGGAATAATTATAATCAAAAATATAATGAAATTGAATATAAAGAATAGCACTATAGCCTGTAATTTTACTTTTCTGTTATTGTTTGTGATAACTGTTTTTATGGGTGGGTGCACCGCTGTTAATAAAGGAGTTACCTTCTCATCGCTTCAGTGGAAAGTAAATGATTCCACCAAATATATTCATGACACTCGTTATAATTGGGTAATTTTCTCTGGAGCTATGGAATTTTCTGAGAGAAACCCAATAATAGCCAACAATTCTACTCTTAAAACTTATAAGGGTCTTGATCGCTATCTTTCGGAGGTTATTGAGGATGTTCCGTTAGCCATAGATTCTATTCTTTTGTATCTTCCGATGCAAAAACTTATATTTGCAACCTATTCAGGTGAGGATACTCACGTTCCTCCGGTCTCTTATATCATTTTTGACAATACCGGCGAAGAGGAACGGCATTTCTCATTTTTGAATGAATATCCTGACGAATCTCTACCTCGTGATAACAAGTGGATGTTCGGCAACGTATTCCCGAATAAGAAAAAGGATAGGTGTGTCGTAGCTTACAGATTTCCCTATAATGATTCAAAAATGGTAGTCTTAAAAATAGAGCAAGGTCATAACCGTGAAATGGATGAGCTTACCAAAGCATTATCTACAGGATGCACATGCTGTTATCCCCTTTCCCATGCTTTTATAGACCCGTTGAAACCGGAATATGCGGAAGTAGTTGGATGGAATATAGATAAAGCAAAAAAGACTGCGCTTTTTAATTTGGGTTTAGGAGAAAAACTTAAACAGTTGAAGAAACAAAAATAAAACATGAGGAAACAAATTATATTATGCTTATTTGCAATATGGATAATATTTATTCTTTTTACTATAGTATCGAAATGTCTCTCAGTGATTGAAACGAAGACTTTCATCATGCTTTTGGTAATCGAGATAGTGAATATTCTATTTCTAAGTTACATATTGAAAAGATAAGACATTTTATTCTGAGCTGATGAAGTGATTTATAATGATACGACTAAAACAATTTATATAAATCAAGAATGAAAAAAGTAATTTCTTTGACGCTGTTTATTTTGAGTCTGATGTTTTCGAGCCAAGCTCAAAATCGTTGGAAGGTATATGGAGGGGGAAGTATTTCGCATCTTTGTGAGAAACCGTGGCTTAACTCTGATGGGTCTTATCGCTGGGGTGGCGGAGCATTTGTCGGGTGTGGTTATGAAATCAATTTTAATTCCCGATGGAGCCTTTCTCCGCAGTTGGAATTTGCTTTCAGCGATAATGGAGCCTATCTGAGCTCCGATAAAGCAGGCTCCTACAACCGTTACGCTAACTGGCAAAGTAACTGGAGCCTAAACATTCCCATATTGGTGAATTTCAGAATCCCCGTTTCCGACTTGGTGGGACTCAGAATCGGAGTAGGTCCTTATCTTCAAGAAGCACTCGCAGGTAGGCAATACAATCCTATAACACAGAAGAGAGAATCCATGTCGGGAAATTTCGGCAATCGTTTTAATGTCGGACCTATGGGGGAGGTTGCTGTTGAGACAGGCAATCACCTCTGCTACATGTTCCGCACACAATATCCCGTTCTTAAGGAGGGATGGGTAAGGAAAACAATCTGCCTTTCCATAGGCATCGGCTATTCGTTTTAGTAACTGACTTAAATCTTGTATCCTGAAATGTCTGTGCAGTCATTTCAGGATACACTTGTTTCTTTAAGTTTCCGGATTGTTTTATTAAATTTGCAGGGTTGATAAATCCTTCATTAATATGTATCGGAAATTTCTTTCTAATTCAATCGTGTCAATCAGCGGCCGTATGTTAATTTTAGCGGCAGCATTTTCGTTTTTATGCATGTTCCATTCCTTCGCGCAACGGGTGGAGATCTCCCCGGTGCCGCAGAGTGTGGAATGGGGAGGAAAGGCATTTGATGTTTCGGCAATAGCGAGAGGTGATGTGCATTTCGCGGAGGGGGTGAAGGGAGACTCAGCCTTAAAGAGGGTGGACCATCTTATCCCGGAGCATAAGGAGGGATATTATCTAAAGATTACCCCTGACAGTGTGATATTGGCGGGCGCGGATGAGGCAGGACTCTTTTATGCGCGTCAGACATTCGGAAAGATCATGGATGTGAGGGAGATGCAGGAAGTGGAGATCGCTGACTATCCTTTTACGGAGAGGCGTGGAGTGATTGAAGGATTCTACGGCAATCCCTGGAGTTTTGACGATCGTATCGCCCAGTTTGAATTTTATGGAAAGAATAAACTGAACACTTACGTTTACGGACCGAAGGACGATCCCTACCATCATTCACGATGGTATGAACCTTATCCTGAGAAAGAGGGGGAGAATATCCGGCAGCTCGTGGAGGCTGCGGACGCCAACAGGGTGAAATTCATCTGGGCCATGCATCCAAGCAATTCCATAGTATCGGAGGAGGATCGCCGCAAGGCACTCGAAAAATTAGAGCAGATGTATTCACTCGGGGTGAGGGCTTTCGCCATTTTCTTCGATGATATTGACGCTGAAAGCGTAGCCGATCAGATAAGTTATCTTAATTTCCTTACAGACGAATTTGTGGATAAGAAGGGGGATGTGGCTCCACTTGCCGTATGTCCCACTCAATATAATAAGGCATGGTCGAAGGGTTCATATCTTAGGGATATGGGCGAGGGATTGAAGGAGGGGATAAATATGATGTGGACAGGCGATGGGGTGGTGGATATGATCGAGTCGCCCGACTGCGAATGGTTCACTGCCCGGACAGGAAGAAAGCCTTTTATCTGGCTCAATTATCCCGTGAATGATTACGGCAATCACAATCTGCTTCTCGGTCCGTTCACAGGAAACGGAAGGGATGTCTACGATAAGGTTTCGGCATTCTGCGCGAATCCGATGCAATATGCGGAGGCTTCCAAGGTGGCTCTATATTCTATGGCGGATTATCTGTGGAACCCGACTGCCTACGACGCAGCTGCGGCATGGGAAAGATCAATGGAGGCCATTATGCCGGGACATGCCGGTGTTTTTCGGAAATTTTGTATAGATAATGTGGATGTGGCAGAAAATAAACATAACTTCCGCCTTCCGGATGAGAGTCCGGAGTTTAAAGCCCTTCTGGATAAGTATGGGCCGTTATCTAAAAAGAATGCGGAAGCTTACGCAGCCTACTTCCGGAAAATGGAGGATGCCTCCAAGGAGTTACTGTTGTTCCGTGGCAATCCTTTAGTGGATGAGATACGTGAATTTGTGGAGTATTACCAACTTCAGGCACAGCGCGGACTTCTTCTCACAGAGATAGCAAGGGAGAAAAACAGGAAGAAACGAAAGGCGTTGGTCAAACAATACGAAGCCCTCACCGAAGATGCAGATATGCTTGTGAGCCGTGACTACAAGGGCTCCATACAACCGGTGAAGGCCCACACAGCCACGCTATACGTTGAACCTTTCTTGCAGAGAGAATCCAAAAGAAAATGGTGAAAATGTCGCAGGGGTCGGGATTTTTCTATAATTATTATTAAATCTTTATCCATTATATTGATAATTAAAAATTTTGGCATTATCTTTGCAGGATTAAGAGTTTAGACCATTTAACAACCTAACCAAGCCGATGGAGAAATACTCCCGGCCAAAAAATTCTAACCTATGCGTAAACTTTTACTGCTTACATTGGCGTTGACTTCAATGTCGGTTTTTGCCCGACATATCTCGCCGGAAGAGGCTCTGCAGGCTGCCTCTCAGTTCATGAGCGCGAAGGCTCCGCTTACAAGAGGTGCGGCAACTCCGTTATCTCTAACGCGAGCTGACGGAAACAATGACCTGCAACCATATTATGTATTCAACACAGAGAACGAGAACGGATTCATCATTATCTCTGCTGACGACCGTTTCAGCAAGGTGCTCGGTTATTCCGACAGTGGCTCGTTCGACTTAGACAAGATGCCTCCCCAGCTGAAGTTTCTTCTCGATAACTTCGCAAAGAAAGCTAATGAAGGTATCTCACTGAGCAACTCCACTCACCCGTCGTGGAGCGCTCCCGCTTTCTATACCCGTGCGGATGAGGGTGTGCTCCTTAAGACAGAGAACTGGGGTCAAGGCGCGCCGTATAATGGACACTGTCCCGCAATGTCGAGTGGACATGCTCCTACCGGTTGTGTTGCAACTGCAATGGGTATTATAATGAAATACCACAAATGGCCCGAATCTTATAACGGCACTACCTTTAATTGGGATGCCATGCCTACTGATGTTGAAGTCGGGGCAGAAATAGAGGCAAATGATGATGTGGCGACTCTTATGTTCTATATTGGCCAGGCGGTGGAGATGCAATATGGAGAACAAGCAAGCGGGGCTTTACGTCGTAATATCGCCCCTGCTCTCCGCAATAAATTCAACTTTGCTCCGAGCTGCCAATATCGTGAGCCGGCAAATTATTCAATGGAAGAATGGATGAATATCATCAAGAGAGATCTTGATGATGGAAATCCCGTGTTATATAGCGGTACTGATGAGGGGAATCAGAGTGGTCACGAGTTTGTCATTGACGGTTACAATGAGCAGGGCTTTCATATCAACTGGGGCTGGGATGGCCGTTCGAACGGTTACTTTGCCTTGGAAACTCTGAATCCATCTGGTTCTGATTACTCATATAATAATGCCGCTGTTATAAAAATAGTTCCGAATAAGACAGGAATGGTTTATTCCCCTCTTTATGTGGACTATGGCTACAATAATAATCCTCTCCCCGGAATGCCCGCCGGCTACAATATCAATATGTCAGTAACTGAAGTCAAGACTAATGAACCCTTCTCTTTTTTAGTTAGCCAGATACATGTCCCGAAGGTGTACTCCGGACGACTTGGTATCGCCCTGGTTTCAGAAGATGGTGTAATCAAGGAGGTAATTCCCAATTGTAAAACGGTACAAAATTACGGTTATGCATATACCACCGATTTGGAGATGCATAATATTAAATTCACGGAAAGTGAGATTGATCCTACCGACCGTATCTATTTAGTGTCAACACTTAATTCCGTTGACACTCAGAACTATTACCTTGTGCCCGATAGCGACGAGGGCTATTCATCTTTGCCTGCCAAGGGTAATGTGCCCCGCTTTGCAAAGATTAAAATCAAGGTCGGTAAGAATGTGAGGTTCTATTATAATGATGCTTCTAAGGATTATTGGATCGGACCAGGCTCATACTCAAATCCATTTACTGAGGGAGAATATGAAATCAACGATATGCTCCAGGGAGCCTTAATCAGTTTCGGCACGATTGATACCGGGATAGAAAACATCATTCCGGTTTTAATAAAACAGAAAGGTTTAGAGTTAGGTGCGATCGGAGAAAATAATGATCTTTATTTTATGAATGGTTCTGACGGTCATAGAGGAACTATCTATGGAGATAACTATGAATTGGAAGTATCCTATACAGAACTGAAGGATGAGACAATAACACTCAGCGAACCGGGTTCTCTCAGTAAGGTGCTCCCTATGGATGAAGCTCTCCATCTGCGCAAACTGACCTTGACCGGCACAATGGATGCGCGTGATTTCTGGTATATTCGCGACTTCTGTTTCTTTCTGAAGGAATTGGATCTTTCCGGAATAGAGAAGATTGATTGGGTGAAGGCCACTGATAGCGGCAACTTTGATTGTATCCCCAATACATTGTATCTTGAAGATGAAATTCCTGATTATGCTCTTTATTTCCAACGTTATCTTCAGACTGTTATTCTTCCTAAAAATATAAAAAGGCTGGGGAATAAATCTCTTGCAAATTTGAATTTAAAGCAACTCACTATTCCTGCAGGAGTGAAGGAATACGGAGATATGGCAATCTATGGAAATGACAATCTATCAGATGTTTGTGTCCTGAATCCCATCCCGGTGGTGATTGACTCTTCAGTGTTCGCATATTCTCCCAAGACCGGTCCATCTACCCTTTGGGTGCCTGCAGGGTGTAAGGATGCCTATTCCCAGGCAAATTTATGGAGTAAATTCAACTTTATCAAAGAGGGTTCTCCAGAGCCTTCACAAGTTGTTGATGTTGTGATTGATAAAGTGTCATATCACGGAGAGGATGGAATAGCGGAAGTCAGAGGACATTACTTTCCTGAAAATGTGATTATCCCGAATGAAATAGAGGTAGAAGGTATTAAATATAGTGTTACTTCTATTGCCGACCGTGCTTTTGCTGAGGTCAAGACTCTCAAGTCTGTGGTGATGGGTGACAAAATCACATCTTTAGGCTCCAATGTATTCGCTCGTTGTGAAAACCTTGAATCAGTGACGCTCGGTAGGGGGATCTCATCTCTCCCGGACGGGACATTCAGCGGTTGTAAAAATCTGAAAGAGTTGATGCTCCCGGCAACTATTGAGGAGATCGCTGGCGATGCTCTTGCTTCTACCGATAAATTGCAGAGGATTGAGGTTGAGGATGGTAATCCTAAATTCACTTCATTTGAAGGTTCTCTTTATTCCAAATTGGAGGATGGCGGGCTTGCTTTGACCCTCATGCCGGTTGGGAAAGAGGGTAAGGCTGTATTGGCTCCTGACTGTAAATTGGTGAAGAGTGGGGCAATCTACAGTTCCACGCTCAACTCTATAGAATTTAACGAAGGAGTGGAGATCGATACTCATGGAGTCACTCTCCGTAATTCAGAAACCGTTGTTACTCTTCCCAAGGAGATCACTCTCAATCCGGGTGCATTTGATTATTGCCAAATAAACGCGTTGGTTCTTAAGTCGACTCCCAAAATTACTTCAGAGGCGTTCACCAACAGCTTTATTTTTAATGTTATCATAGATTCGGATGATGAGAATATTAATCTTGATGGTTTGTTTGATGAACATATAACCTATACGACACCGGACATTTACACCATCTCCACAACCAAAAACTTTACTCTGTCGGCTAAACATTCGGTAAGAGTCCCGTTCGGAGCGGAGAATAATTTCAGCGGATATGATGAAGAGAGTCTGCGGCCTATGTGGAAAATGAGCGTTGACAAAACCAACAGACTGATGAAGCTCACACCGTTGGTTTATGGATATGATTTCCGGATTACAGGTGTCAAGATCAATGGTAAGGAGGTAGAGGAGGCATTCGATGCATATATGTTGCCGGAGGGTGATGATATTGAACTGGATATTGTCTTTACTGTATTTGGAATTGAGAATCTTACCACTCATTATGATGCTGACTTCTATGCGTCTCTCCCGAGCGAGGATTTAGAATTGAATAAAACAGTAACTGTAGAGGAGATTGTCTACAACTGTGAAGAGGATGGAGCAGTTTTGTCTGACTATCGTGGAGAAGAGAGCGACATCGTTATTCCGGAGGTGATAGAAGCAGGAGGTGAGACTTATCCCGTCACCAGGATAGCTTCCTACGCATTCCGAAACTACCCTATTGAGAGTGTGGTTATTCCTGACTGCATAACGGAGATAGGTGATTATGCTTTCAGTGGAACCGCACTTAAAGAAATTTCACTTCCGACAGGTGTTAAACTCGGATATGGGGCATTCAATAACTGTGGATCGCTTGAAACAGTGAGATTGAACGGGAAGACGGATGCTCAGGCAGCCCTATTTAACGGTTGCGCTGCCCTAAGACATTTGGTTATCGACAGCAAGGAAATGGTGGAAATCGATCCTCTCTTTACAGAGATGCCTCAGACACTATCCCTTTACTCACCGTCGTTGGACGCCAACTACAGATGTAGCGGTGATGTAACGATCTACGTTCCCGGAGCTGCTTCAGAGCACCATTTGGCTACAAGGGCAAGTGAGGTTAAAGAGATGTGGACGTTTGGTGTGGACAGAAAGAATGGCAAGTTTGAAGTTGTGCCTGAGTTGAAGGATCTGACTATAGATGAGGTGATTGTCAATGGAGAGCCGGTTGTGCCGGAGGGTAATGACTATGATCTTCCGGAAGGAGATAATGTTGACATCAAGGTTGTCTACACTCTTCCAAACGGTCATAAACTGGAGACACATTATACTCCGGAATTTATCTCCGGACTTTCTGACAAGGTGCTTCAGTCTGCCCTTGATGGAATCAACGGCGGTAGTGCTTCAGTCGTGGAGGTCTACGGTGTTGACGGCAAATTCTATATGAAAGGTGAACGTAAAGATGTGGTTCGTAAGCTTCATCCGGGCATTTACATCTATCGTAGCGGCAACAAGAGCGAGAAGATAGTTGTGAAGTAAATAATTCTGATAATGCAATTCTCTCCCAAACATTATCCGAGCAGGAGGGTGTATCAAAAAAACTGATGGGAAGTAATGCTTGGGAGGGGATTGCTCCGCAATCCCGCTACGTCAGCAAATATGATG